>JAQCIX010000139.1 GCA_027593365.1 Verrucomicrobiota bacterium | reverse complement strand
AAAATGCAACTCGTTATTCGATCCGAGTCGGCTCCTTTAGGATGACCAAAAAGTTCTGTTATTATGGGGATAGCCCAATTCGTTTTTATAATCAGGATCGAGAACCGGTTTTTGAACATGAATTTTCTCGCGACGGCCGAGGTGATTTTGAACAAATCATTTTGATCCGAAGGATGAAGGACGGGAAACTTACATCTCACGGCCTTCCCTTTGCTGAAAGTCTCGTACCAATGGGTAGTTTTTTACTTCAATCCTTTGCCAACGAATCTACGTTTTTTAAGGCTGGAGAGACGAAGATCAGCATACAATCTGGAAAATCCAAATTATTCCATTCAGGTCAAAATACCCAAGGCCTGTCAGTCAAGGGCTACCTCATGCGAAATGGAAAATACAAAGAGGCACTCACTCAAAATATATCCAAACCTCAGTCTAAACGAGGAATTATTGCAGTTCGGGTATCTGGTGATTTGATTCGCTCAACCTCTTTAATCACTGGCTCTATCCAAAAATCTTTTGTGTTGGGCTTTAATTCTCCCAAGACAATAAACTCTGTGCCTAATTTACCAGAGAATCGTTAAGAGCGAGTGCAAGGAGGTCTTGATTAGGCTTTGATCTTTTCGAGTATCTTGGAATCTAAGATCTTTCGATAATAGCAACCCGTTCGGGCAATCCCTTGTTCATCTTTAACATGGCAGGCCCCCTGCCCTTTGGGTTTCACCCGATAAAGCACCGAGTTTTGCTCGCAATTTACCCGAACCTCCACGATTTCAAGGTAATCCCCAGAGGTCTTCCCTTTGATCCACAGCTCATTTCTGCTTGAGCTCCAAAAGGTAGCCATGCCCTCCTTCAGGGTAGTATCCAAGGCAAGTTGGTTGGCATAGCCAACAATCAGCACTTCTCCGGTGTCCGCATCCTGCGCAACTGCCGGGATGAGGTCTTCCCCGCAGGCAGCTACTTTGGCAAGTTTCTTAAAATCTAGGGAAAGCTTGGTGCCGTTTTCCAATTCGTGATGATCCATGCTTTTTGATTACAAAGAACCCAGCGTCTAGTCGAATGGGAAAAGTTCACAATTTCCATAATTGTCTGTAACCACGGGATAAGTTGAAATATAGATATCATGAATCATGCAGGTAGATAATGAAAAGGGAATCGTGCTCTTTGATGGGGTGTGTCACATCTGTGACGGAGCGGTTCGCTTTATCCTTAAAAGAGAGAGAGTTGCAGAGCTGAAGTTTGCACCTTTACAGTCCGACTCAGGTAAATCTCTCCTTCAACAGTATGGATACCCCCCAGGCTACCTGGATGGATTGATCCTGATCGAAGGCAACCGGGCCCATGATCGATCTTCCGCCTGTCTGCGAATCGCCGGAAAATTGAACTTTCCTTGGAGGTTACTTTTCCCTCTACTGATTATACCGAAGCCTCTGAGGGATTTTATTTATGGAATCATAGCTTCGGTTCGATACCGCTGGTTTGGTAAAAAAGAAAGTTGCTCTTTACCCCAAGGGGAAGACCAAGCCCGTTTTCTCTGAAGATAGGCTAGCCCTCTGTGAGGGAGGGTAGCAGATGGACGAGCAGGGATGTCATCTTAGGCAATACTTCTTCCGATGTCTTTTGAACATCTTCATGTCTGAGGGCTTGGGTAGATCGCCCCGCAGCCAGATTGGATATGCAGGAAATGGCCGCCACTTTCATCCCCAGACCATTGGCCACCATGGCTTCGGGCACAGTGGACATCCCTACGGCATCGGCTCCCAGCTTGGCGAAGGCCCGAATTTCCGCAGGAGTCTCAAAAGTGGGCCCAGACAGAGCTAGATAAATACCTTTCTTGATATCCAGACCAATCGTCTTGGCAGCATCGCATATTTTATGCTGAAGGTTGGGATTATAAACTTTGGATTGATCGGGGAAGCGAGGGATCTGTGGATGTGGAACCTGGCCAATCAAGGGATTGGACCCCATGAAGTTGAGGTGGTCGGAAATCACCATCAAATTCCCCGCCGCTAAGTCCTCGCTTATACCTCCGGCAGCATTGGTCAGTACAACGGAGCGAATGCCCAATTCATGAGCCAATAGAACAGGAAAAATAACAGGCCCCCACCCTGCTCCTTCGTAAAAATGCCTTCTACCCTGGAAAATGAGAACTTCCTTCCCTGCGGGCTTTGCCAGCCAGAGATTTCCTTTGTGTCCTTCCACCGTGGTTCGACCCATCCCATCGATTTGCTCATAAGAAATCGATGAGACAGGAGATAATCCTTCTACAATTTCACCCCATCCAGAACCACAAATCAAACAGGTATGAGGCTTTATATCTCCCCAGGTATGATGCAAGAGTTCACGCGCTTGCAAAAGCTGGGCCGTACGATCGTTAGCCATAAGTGAGCTCGATCTCACCTCGCTGGATGGTCACATGATTGGATTGATCGGGTCGGTTGGAAGTCTCCGTCCGTCCAACCACTTGGGCATCAATTCCAAAGGACTGAGCAATTTCTATAACCAGGTCAGCTTGATCCGGTGGGCAATAAGCTTCGAGACGATGACCCATATTGTAGACCTGGTGCATTTCTTCGTCTGATGTGCCAGAGACTTTTTGAATCTCGGCAAACAAGGGAGGAGGAGAAAATAGGTTGTCCTTGATATGGTGCACCCCGGTACCAAATCGCATACATTTGGTTTGCCCGCCTCCCGAGCAATGGACCAAGCCTTGTAGATGCTCGCCTAGTTGTTCGGATAAGGTTTTGGCCACAGGCAGATAGGTGCGGGTGGGGCTGAGTAGGGCCTGCCCAACCGACATAGGTGAACCGGGCAGCGAGTCGGACATCCGGTGGGGTCCACAGTAAAGGTATTCCTCCGGGGTATTGGGGTCGAAGGTTTCGGGATAATTCTCAAAATAATGCTTCGATAAAAGCTCGTGTCTTGCACTGGTCAGCCCATTACTTCCTATCCCACTGTTTTCTGTTTGCTCATAGGTTGCCTGTCCGCTGGAGGAGAGGCCAACAATGGCAAGTCCCGGACAAATCTTGGCATTATCAATCACCCGACTGCGCTCCATCACTGCCACGGCACAGGAATCTACTGCCACGGTACCGGTAAGATCGCCCACATCGGCGGTTTCCCCTCCCCCGCTGTAAACGGAAATACCCAGGTCCCTCATCGTCTGTAAAAATTCTTCCGTCCCTTCTATAAGGGAAGCGAGTACTTCTCCGGGGAAGTTTCGGGCATTGCGATTTACCGTGCTCGATATCATGACATTGTCCCAGGCCCCCACACATGCCAGGTCGTCAAGATTCATAACCAAGCTGTCTTGTGCGATTCCTTTAAAAACAGAAGCATCTCCCGTTTCCCGGTACCACAAATATCCGAGTATGGATTTTGTGCCCGCCCCATCTGAATGGATTACATTACAACATTCTTTACGCCCAGTCAGAAGGTCGTCTGTGATCTTACAAAAGGCTCCGGGAAATAAGCCTCTATCCATTTGGTCGACCACTTTATGAACTTCCTCCTTACTGGAAGATACACCTCTTTGGTTATAGCGGTTTTGGGTTCCTTGCATAAGCCTTACCATTACTACTTGCTTGTCTCCTTGACCATCCGAAACCACAGTTAAATGTAGATTGAAAAAAGGAATTCCATTTTGAGGATACAATCAGATACAGATTTAGATTCTTGGAAAAGCAAAGCATTCAGCTTTTTACGCCAAGAGGAAGGGCTTAATAACCTCTTTTGGCAAATTATAAAGGTGCGGGAGAGATCTTTTAAAAAGGGCTGGGCGGGTAATGTTTTCGACCGTGAAAAAGTGGTTTTATCTGCAATTCATACTGGCTCAAATTTCTTACTTTTGTCCCATGGCTCTTTGGATGCGATCGATTTACTGGCCGATTATGCAAGAAGTGAAGACTGGGCATTGGATGGAGTGAGTGGGCCGGAAAAACTGGTGAAACAATTCTTAGGTTCTTATACCAATTCTGAAAACAAGCTACCTTCACCTCCACCTTCATTTCGTACTTTTAAAATTTTTCAGACTACAGAGCTAAAAAATAAATTTAATTTATCACCCTACGAATTTGGACCCGTGCAAAATTTGGATTGGCCCAGAGCCAGAATATGGTCCCAGCAATTTGCCGCAGAAGCCAACCCGCCGATGAATCCAAACGCAATGATGCAGATGGCGAAGAAAATGTATTCAGAAAAGAAGCTTTTTATGCTTACAGATTCTGAAAACCACCCTTGTGCAATCGCTGGGTTTGGCCGTTCAACGGATCGATATTTAGTAATAAATATGGTTTATGTTCCAAATGAACTACGAGGTCATGGAATCGCCAAGAAATTAATCTTCCAGATGACCAAACTTTCGAGAGAACTCGGATATAAAGGGTGTTTATTATTCAGCGATTGGACAGGGGATGCGAATCTATACCAAACGATGGGCTGCGAATATATCGGAGACTTTTTGGAGTATGATTTAGTTTAGATCTCGATCCTCCGATTGTACCTCAGCCAATTTACGTCCATCCTGTAAGTGAACATTTATTTTTTTACCAGCCTCGAGCTTGGTGACGGAATTGATGAGATTACCATCTTTATCTGAAAGATAAGAAAATCCCCGCTTAAGTGTGGTTGAAAGGCTATTGGCATGAAGCCTTTTCTCCAGGGCTTCCAACCTTTCAGTAATTCTCCCCAAGTGGTTTCGGGATGAGCTTTTTAAACGATGCTCTAAATCATCCAATTGTTGATGGTAACGATCGATTCGGTTGCGAGGAGATAGTTTCTCTAGGGAAGCTTCTAGAAATG
>JAQCIX010000008.1 GCA_027593365.1 Verrucomicrobiota bacterium | reverse complement strand
CCCATCACTACTGTTTCGATACCATACCATATCGTTCATCATGTAGTTCCAAAGGTTTTGATACCCGTTGTATGATTGAATCCCACTATCGGAAAGTGGATTGGGAGAATAATCACTACCTCCACCATAGGCTAATCGTTGAGCTGCGGGATATCCTTCATGCCAGGTGCCGGATGCTCCCTGAAGGACCTGGATCATTCTTTCCTGTGATGGAATATCAATTTCTGCATCGTTTGGGTCGGTGAGCAATTTTACGGTCTGGGCGATTTTCTTGGCCCATTCATCGGGCACGGCAATTTGCCCTCCCACCTCAGCCGCAATCAAGAGTTGGAGTCCATTGATTTGCAGGGAGCGGTCGAACCAAGTTGAGATTTCGTTATTTAGAGTGATTGCTCCATTTGAGTAATAGTCGGAAGTGTAGGGGTCCTTGTCGTCTTTAGTATACTCAGCAATCAATTCGGATTGAGAAGACCACTCCTTGGTATCTGCCTGGTAGAAGCCGGATATGGGAAGATAGTAACGCCAATCTTTGATTTCATTTACATAAACCCATGGATAAATGGATGAGGTAGTCCATAGCCATTTAAGGTCAGCATGATATATCCAAAAATTTTCCGTATTCGAGAAAGGAATGTAGAGCCATCCAAGATTTGTTTGATAAACCCATGAATTAGATGATTCAAAGTAAACTCCCAGCCAGGAACTTTCATACCAATTTGATGTATCCAGATAAGTTGACTCAGGGAGCGTGGAAGAGTTGTTTGCTTTAAGGCAGCAGGCAATAAGGAGAAGGGCTGCACAAGTATATTTCATTGATTGACCCTAGTTGGTCGAATCATTTACACAATCACCATCGCATCTCCATAGGAAAAAAAGCGGTATTGTTTATCGATCGCTTCCTGGTAAAGCTTTTTCAAGCGATCGAGCCCGTCCGTGGACCCAGGAGTGAGGAACGCAGAGACCAAACAGAGTAGGGTCGATCCAGGGAGATGAAAATTGGTTAGCAAGTGATCGACCCCAAGAAAGGAGTAAGGAGGGCGAATGAATAACCGGGCATCGGCACGGGTAGCTTCGGAGGGATGGGGGTCGGCGGTGCCGAGGTAGTGTTCGATGGTCCGTACACAGGTTGTGCCAATGGCCAACCGCTTAACCGAAGGATCCCGCAAGACGGCCTTGGTCTGGGGGGAGAGAAAATATTCCTCGGCATGCATAGGGTGGTCTTCGACCTTCTCGGTTTCGATCGGACGGAATGTACCAAGTCCAACCGAGAGGGTGAGGTCGTGCAACTGATGTCCGTCTGCCTGTAACTGATTTAAAATTTGATCGGTGAAGTGCAGCCCAGCGGTTGGGGCAGCTACCGCACTCCGTTTATCATCCCTGGCATAGACCGTCTGGTAGCGTTCCTCATCTGTAGAGTCGGTGGGTCGCCGGACATAGGGAGGCAGAGGGAGCGAACCGATGCGCTGGGCAAGACTGGGGGCATCCTTATCCTTGTGCAGGTTGAACCGAACCAAGTATTCTCCTGAAGGCAAAGATTCCATAACCTCGGCATGGTATTCTCCTTCCAATCCAAAACTTCCTGCCCGTGCGGTTTTTCCGCCTGGTTTGAGCAAGCATCTCCAGGTGGTTTCTGGAGGGTCTGCAGGGCGCAGTAATAAACATTCAACCGCTCCGCCCGTCGGACGGTTTCCTGGGAGTCTTGCTTTGAGAACGGATACATCATTTCGCAAAATGGCGAGTTTGGGAGGGAGCAGGTCGGGTAATTCGTGAAAGTGATGGTGGCTGACGGAATCGTTTTGCCGGTTGTAAACCAGCAAGCGGGATCCATCCCTTTGATCGCTGGGAGACTGGGCGATCAGAGATGAGGGGAGGTCAAACTGGAGGTCGCTAGTGAGCATGGTACAGGGATCCATCAAAAGCGCATCGACAAGCATTGGGCAATTTCCTAACTTCAAAATTCCTAACCTTTTGACCTAACATTTAATCTAACCAGCCCAACTTCACGCCATGACTGACTCTTCTGCCAGCGAACTTGTTCATCCACCCAAAGCCGCATCTGAGGTTGCTTACCTCAAAACCCATCAGGAGTATCAGGCGATGTACGATCGGAGCCTTGCGGATCCGGATGGTTTTTGGGCGGAAATTGCGGAGGATTTTCACTGGTTTAAAAAGTGGGATCAGGTACGGTCTTTTAATTACGACCGCCGAAACGGCCCGATCTCGGTGGAGTGGTACAGCGGGGCTAAGACCAATGCCTGTTACAATTGTGTGGACCGCCATCTCGAACAAAGACCCGATAAAACCGCGATTATTTGGGAGGGTAATGAGCCGGGAGAGGATTCGACGATTACTTACCGCCAGTTGCACGAGCAGGTCTGTAAATTTGCCAATGTTTTAAAATCTCGCGGAGTGAAAAAGGGAGACCGGGTATCGATATACATGCCCATGGTCCCGGAAGCCGCGGTGGCGATGCTTGCCTGTGCCCGGATTGGTGCCGTGCACTCAGTGGTATTTGGGGGATTTTCTGCGGAGGCCCTGGCCGACCGCATTGTCGATTCAAATTGCAAGACTCTGGTTACCGCGAACGGTACTTTTCGAGGAGCCAAAGCGATCCCGATGAAACCCAATGCTGACCAGGCGATGAAGAGTGCGGGGGATCGGATGGGCGAACCGGTGGAGACCTGTATTGTGGTCCGCCGGGTTGGAGACGACTCGGGTATCGAGTGTACTATGGAGGATGGGCGCGATCTGTGGTGGGACGAAGCGATGAACGGAGCCTCAGTGGACTGCCCATGCGAGGAAATGGATGCAGAGGACCCACTCTTTATCCTCTACACTTCTGGATCGACCGGCCAACCCAAGGGGGTGATGCATACCACGGGGGGCTATATGGTCTACACCGCAACTACTCATAAATACATTTTCGATTACCACGAGGAGGACATTTATTTCTGTGCCGCCGATATTGGCTGGATTACCGGGCATTCCTACATTGTTTATGGTCCCCTTGCCAATGGGGCGACCACCACCATGTTCGAAAGTATTCCAACTTATCCCAATCCCGACCGCTACTGGCAAGTGATTGAAAAATGGAAGGTAAACCAGTTTTACACCGCACCTACCGCCATCCGTGCCATTGCTGCGGCGGGCGAGGAGTGGCCGGCCAAGTATGATATGCCAAGCTTACGCATCCTTGGGAGTGTGGGAGAACCGATTAACCCGGAGGCTTGGCGCTGGTATCACCGCAATGCCGGAAAGGAAAGATGTCCGATTGTCGATACTTGGTGGCAGACAGAAACCGGAGGCATTCTCATTACCCCGCTCCCTGGGGCCACCCCGCTGAAGCCGGGATCGGCGACCTTTCCCTTTTTTGGAGTGAAGCCTGTTCTGCTCGATGCCCAGTCCGGCGAGCGGATCGAAGGAAATGGAGTGAGTGGAGTCCTTGCGATGGAAGAACCCTGGCCTGGGCAGATGCGTACGGTCTATGGGGACCATAAGCGCTTTGAGGAGACTTATTTTGACCAGTACAAGGGATATTACTTTACTGGGGATGGATGCCGCCGGGATGAGGATGGATATTATTGGATTACCGGACGGGTGGATGATGTGATCAATGTGTCCGGTCACCGTATGGGCACCGCAGAGGTGGAAAGTGCCTTGGTGGCCCATTCTTCGGTTGCAGAAGCTGCAGTGGTTGGTTTTCCCCACGAGGTCAAAGGTGAGGGCATCTATGCTTATGTCACTCTCAATGCCGGGCAGGAATACACCGAGGAATTGCGCGGAGAATTAAAACAGCAGGTACGCACGGTCATCGGACCGATTGCCACACCTGATGTGATCCACTGGGCACCCGCCTTGCCTAAGACAAGGTCGGGCAAGATTATGCGCCGGATATTGCGCAAGATTGCCACCAACGAGACTGATCAAATCGGAGATACCTCCACTTTGGCAGACCCCTCGGTTGTCGACAACCTGATCTCCAACCGGTGAATAAGATTTTAGCTTGGCGCTCGCCAAGAGGTAATCTTTTCTTCATGCAAAGATTTAGAAGATGAAAATTTATCTAAACGGAGATTTTGTTGAGAAAGAAGATGCGAAGATTTCGGTCTTCGATCATGGATTGCTCTACGGGGATGGTGTTTTTGAGGGAATTCGGCTGTATGACGGGTGCGTTTACAAATTGGATGAGCACCTGGAGCGGTTGGAGCACTCCGCCAAGGCCATTCTTTTGGATATGCCGATGAGCCGGGCTGAATTTGCCGAGGCAGTGTGCGAGGCTTGCCGGCAAAATAATTTAAAAAATGGGTATATCAGGCTGATTGTCACCCGTGGACCGGGCCATCTTGGGCTGAATCCAGACGGATGCGGTCCGCAGAGCGTCATTATCATTGCTGACAATATTCAGCTCTATCCAGAAGAACTCTACGAAAATGGCCTAAAAATTATCTCTGTGCCAACCCGAAGGATCAATGCCTCTGCATTACCCCCTGCGGTCAAGAGCCTGAACTATTTAAATAATATCCTCGCCAAAATTGAGGCAAAGAGAGTTGGTTTTCTTGAGGCATTGATGCTCAACGACAAAGGAGAAATCGCGGAGTGTACAGGTGATAATGTATTTATCATTCGCAAGGGCGTGCTTTACACCCCGCCTCTCGATGCGGGATCCTTGCGTGGAATCACCCGTGCAGCGGTGATGGAACTTGCTGAAGGCATGGGAATCCAAGTTAAGGAACAGGCTTTGACCCGCTATGATTTGTGGATCTCGGATGAATGTTTTCTCACCGGTACTGCAGCGGAAGTCATTCCCTGCGTGGAAGTGGATCATCGTCCGATTGGAAATGGGAAACCTGGCACCCTTACCCAGAAATTGATCGATCTCTTTCGGGAAAGTGTGAAAAGCGATGGGACGCGCTTGGACGGGTAGCTTGAGAAAAGATTTTTCTAAGCTTTTTCAAACCAATATTTGGCGCGTCATCTGCGTTGTATTTTTGGTTGATGCAAGGTATATTAATGTGGAATTCAATCGTTTAGGGAACTTATGAAATGTCATCATTGTGAGAGTCAGGCTACGGTCCATTTGACCCAAATTATTAATGGTCAAATGCATAAGATGGATCTTTGCGAGTCCTGTGCACAGGAAAAAGGTGTAACGAACCCGGATAACCTTTCCATTGGTAGCTTACTCGATAACCAACCCAAGTTCGAATCATCCTCAGCATCGATGACTTGTGAGAGTTGTGGCACCACTCACCAAGATTTTAAGAAAGGAGGCCGTTTAGGGTGTGAAGCTTGTTACCATGTTTTCCGTCCCGTACTTGAACCTCTTTTGGATGGCATGCATGCCGGAATTAATCATCTTGGTAAAATTCCCTCCCGTAGTGTTGAGAGAAAGACTGTTGTGGAGAGTGAGGATGCCCTTCGCAAAGCCCTCCAAAAAGCGGTGGAAGAGGAAAACTACGAAAAAGCGGCTGAACTTAGAGATCGCTTAAAAAAATTGCAGGCTCAAAGCTCAGCTACGACTTAAATTTAAACATGTTTCACGATCTTTTTTTCTCCAAGACGAAAGGTAAGGCACCCAAACCTTGCCCAATTGCTTTGAGTACCCGGGTAAGGTTAGCCCGAAATCTCAGGGAATTTCCTTTCCCTGGGCGTGCTCAATCCGGACAAAAAAAAGCGGTCCTTTCCAAATGCTTGGAAGCTTTGGAAAAGGTAACAGATTTGAAAACTTCGACTTCTGTGGAGTTGGATGAGTTGAGCGAATTGGATCGTCAAATTTTGGTGGAAAGACACCTGATCAGCCTGGAGCTTTCTCAATCGGATGAATCGGGTGGGGTTGTGCTCTCGGATGACCGTTCCTGCAGCGTTATGGTCAATGAGGAAGATCACCTAAGGATACAGGTGCTTAGCAATGGCTTGGACTTTGAGAAAGTTTGGAAATTGGCTGATTCCCTGGATTCCGGGATTGAATCCAAACTCGACTACGCCTTTGACCAGCAACTCGGATTCCTGACAGCCTGTCCAACCAACCTGGGAACAGGTATGCGTGCCTCGGTGATGATGCACTTGCCTGGTTTGGTGATGTCTAAAAATATGGACAAGGTGATCAATGCGGTAAACCACCTCGGAATCGCGGTGCGTGGCTTATTTGGTGAGGGTTCAGATGCCAGTGGCAGTATTTTTCAAATTTCCAACCAACAGACACTTGGTGAGTCCGAAACCGCTATATTGGAAAGACTACAGGTAACTTTGGAAAATATTGTACATCAGGAAAGAATGGCACGGGAGAAATTATTGGAAGATGATGGTATGCGTTTAGTGGATAAGATCAGCCGTGCGGTTGGTTCTCTCAAAAACTGCTACCTGATCCAAAGCTCGGAGGCGATGGACCACCTTTCCTTAATCCGATTGGCTGCAGATTTTGGTTTTTTGCCCGAAAAATTCAGGGCTCTGGCAGATCGTATGTTTATCGAAGTACAACCAGGGCATGTCCAACTATCTGCCGGAAAACCAATTGAACCGGGAGAACGTGATCAATTACGGGCTGAAACCCTCCGCAAAGAATTTCTTCGTATGCCTCAATTAAACTTGGATCCCCAAGTTGACTAAACATTTAACCGCAATATCTTAAAGTCATGTCCGAACCAATGAGCAACTTCACACCGAGAGCCCAGCAAGTACTCGCCTTGGCACGCAAGGAAGCAGACAGGTTCCATCACAATTATATCGGGACTGAGCATCTTTTGCTCGGTTTGATCAACCTTGGTCAGGGAGTGGCTGTTAATGTTCTCCAAAAAATGGGTCTGGACCTTGATACGGTTCGTCAGGCAGTAGATGAACAAGTTGGATTGGGACCGGAAGCTAAGCCATCTGGGAACATCCCTTACACACCAAGAGTTAAGAAAGTTTTAGCTTTGGCCGGCAAGGAAGCCAAATCCCTAAATCATAGTTATGTGGGAACAGAACATATCCTTCTGGGACTACTTCGGGAAGGTGAGGGGGTCGCTGCAAGGGTTTTAAAATCTTTGGATGTGGATGTAGACCGTTGTCGAAACGAAATTTTATCTGAACTCGATCCAAATTTCGCATCCAGCGAAGAAAAGGAATCTTCTGTGGTGGGCGGAGATGGAGATGAGCCTGAAGAGAAGAGCAAGGATGTAAAGACACCGGCTCTGAAAGCTTTTGGTCGGGATCTCACTGAGTTGGCGAAGAAAGGGGAATTGGACCCAGTGGTGGGTCGTGCTTCTGAAATTCGTCGGGTTACTCAGGTCCTATGCCGCAGAACCAAAAACAATCCTGTTCTCATCGGAGAGGCAGGGGTTGGGAAAACAGCCATCGTTGAGGGACTCGCCCAACAAATTGCTGGTGGTTTGGTTCCAGAAAATTTAATCGATAAAAAAGTGGTTACTCTGGACCTCGCCTTGATGGTGGCTGGCACGAAATACCGTGGACAGTTTGAAGAGCGTATCAAGGCGGTGATGGACGAGCTTAAAAAGTCCAAAAACATCATTATCTTCATAGATGAATTGCACACGATTGTAGGTGCTGGTGCTGCTGAAGGAGCGATGGATGCATCCAATATTTTTAAGCCAGCTTTAAGCCGTGGAGAATTGCAGTGTATTGGAGCAACCACCTTGGCTGAGCACAGAAAGTACATCGAGAAAGACTCTGCATTGGATCGAAGATTTCAGTCTGTCAAAGTAGAAGCTCCCTCAATCGAAGATACCATCCAAATCTTAAAGGGGATCCAATCGAAGTACGAAGATCACCACAATGTGAACTACACGGACAAAGCATTGGAGGCGGCTGCGAAATTAACCGATCGGTATGTAACCGGTAAATTTCTACCAGACAAAGCGATTGATGCGATTGATGAGGCAGGGGCACGCTCCCGTATGGAGTCGATGAAAAGACCTCAGGAAATTGAAGATTTATCGGACGAGATCAAGGAAGTTTGTGCCCTCAAAGAGAATGCGATTTCGGACCAAAATTTTGAAGAGGCGGCCCAAGCCCGCGATAAAGAGAAAAAACTACGAGCCAAGCGTGAACGAGTGCTTGAAAGTTGGAAGAAAAACCGCGAGCAGAACCGTGCTGAAGTGAACGAAGACGATATGCTTCAGGTGGTTGCAGACTGGACGGGGATTCCGCTCAATCGCATGGAATCGAAGGAAAGTAAAAAACTTCTTCAGTTGGAAAACGAACTGAGAGAACAGGTGGTTGGTCAGGATTTTGCCACTCAAGTGGTGGCCAAAGCGTTGCGCCGATCGCGTGCAGACCTGAAAGACCCTCGCAGACCCATTGGTTCCTTTATGTTCCTTGGGCCAACTGGTGTTGGTAAAACCCACCTTGCAAAAGTTCTTTCGGAACGCATCTTTGGGGATCAGGAATCATTGATCCAAATTGATATGTCCGAGTACATGGAAAAACATGCGGTTTCCCGTATGATTGGATCTCCTCCTGGTTATGTGGGCCATGATGAGGGTGGGCAATTGACTGAGGCGATTCGCAGGAAACCATACTCAGTGATTCTTTTTGATGAGATTGAGAAGGCTCACCCAGATGTGGCTCAAATCCTTTTGCAAATTCTTGAAGATGGTCGTCTTACGGATAGTCTTGGTCGTAAAGTTGATTTCCGTAACACTATTCTGATCATGACTTCGAATGTGGGTGCTGAGATTTTGCAGCGCAACACCTCCTTAGGCTTTTCAGTCGGTGATTCCGAGCAGGATTTTGAAAAGATCAAGGACAAGATTACGGATGAGGCGAAAAAAATCTTTAAGCCTGAATTCTTGAATCGTTTAACCGAAATCGTGATCTTCCGCCAATTGTTGAAAGAACATATGGGATCGATTGTGGAGTTGGAACTCGAGAAGGTATCTGCCCGTCTGAAAGAACGTAAGTTGGTTTTGGATGTATCTGAGGAAGCGAAGGAGTTTTTGATCGAGCATGGGTATGACATCAAACTGGGTGCCCGCCCGCTCCGTCGTGCAGTCGAGAAATATTTGGAGGATAACCTAGCGGAAGCTCTGCTTTCTGGTGATTTACGCAAGAATGTACCTATTAAAGTATTGGTGCATGATGACGAAGAAGTAGGCTTGCGTTTTGAACAACCTAAAAGAGGCCAAAAAAAGGTGAGCGTTTCCACCCCAAAGGAGGAAGACGATTCAGACTCTTAACCTCTAGGTTTCTTTACCCAAGGTTCCCCGATTTGGCGTAATCGTCTCGCCAAATTTTCTTATTGTGATAGGATGGGTTCTTTTACCTCGTTATGGAAAGAACATTAATACTCCTCAAACCTGATTGCTTGGAAAACCAAGTAGCCGGGCAAGTTATTTCACGCTTCGAAGAAAAGAATTACGGAATCATTGCTACCCGCATGATTCAGTTGGACGATGCCTTACTGCGTGAGCACTATGCTCATGTTGCTGACCTCCCTTTTTTCCCTGAAATTGCAGGGTTTATGAGTTCCCGTCCTGTAATGGCTATCATTCTTGAAGGAGAAAATGTGGTTCAAGGTGTTCGCGATTTACTGGGACCAACAGACTCCACTACCGCTCCAAAGGGTACGATTCGTGGAGATTTGGGAACCGATAGAATGCGCAATGTGGTGCATGCTTCCGATAGTCCGGAAAACGCACAAATCGAAATCGATCGTTTCTTCTCGGATCAGTTGGTTTCAGCTTAAGCTTTCGCAGTTGCGGATCTTTTTCCGCACCTTTCCGTTACCCCTTGATTAAAAGGCACACGGCATGGGTGGCGATTCCTTCTTCCCGACCAAGAGACCCAATGTTTTCATGGGTCGTTGCTTTCAGACCGATAGAGTCCGTGGGTGTATCGAGCAGGTTGGATAAGTTTTCCCGCATTTTGGGTAAATAACTTCCCAGTTTGGGTTGTTGGGCAATGATAGTTAAATCTACATTACCAACACGATACCCTCGCTCTTTTGCCAAGGAAACCGCTTTTTTAATGATCATGGAAGAATCAAGGTCTTGGTTTGCCGGGTCATTGTCCGGGAAATGATGACCAATATCGGGCAGAGCCAAAGCCCCAAGGATTGAATCCGCCAAGGCATGGAGTAGGCAATCTGCGTCGGAGTGACCAAGCAAGCCGAGGCGATGGGGGATCTCAATTCCACCCAGGATAAGCTTTCTGTTTTCCACGAGGCGATGAAGATCAAAGCCATGACCTATACGAATATTGGAAAGATTCATGATTGGGAAAGAAAGGTTGCGTAAGAAAAATCGTCGGGGGTGGTAATTTTTGGATTTGGATAATTGGGCTCAAGCATTACCACGGGATGACCAACTAATTCCAGTGCAGCAATGTCATCTGTGACTGAAATCTGAGACTCTCTCGCCTTGCTCAATCCGTTGATGAGCCATTTTTTAGGAGCCCCTTGAGGAGTTTCCATAATCCAATGATTTTCCCGGTTTATGGTTTCAGTCTGGCTTGGTTGCCTAGGGTCGGCAGATGGATTGGTCCGTAAGCGAAGGGTATCCTTAAGCGGGCGGGCAACGCAAACCGCCTTTTCCTGGGAAATTAATTCTGCTACCTCACAAATGGTTTCGGATTTTATGAAAGGACGGGCACAATCGTGTATTAGAACATGGGAAACTTCTTCGGGTAACTCGCCCAGGCCCGCCCAGACCGAATCCTGCCTCTCTTGACCCCCTTGTACCCAATGAATCTTCGTTTTAATAGAAACAGAGTGTGATTGAGTGAGCTCTTCAAATGAACTCTGCAATTTTTCTAACTGTGCATCATCTTTGTAAACTATGATAAGGTATTGTACTGGGGATGCTTGCAGGAATGCATCGCAGGAAAGAAGGAAAGCATTGGACCGTCCGATAGGCTGGAGGAGTTTATCTTTCACTTCTCCTTTCATTCGGGTGCCGCTTCCTGCGGCCAGTAACAAGACACCGATCATGCTTAAAAAGAAAGCTCTTCGAGGATTTGATCCAATGCTTTTTGAGGATTGGATGCTGCCAGGATGGGGCGCCCAATAACCAGATAGTTGGCCCCAGCTTCTTTGGCTTGAGCGGGGGTCATGATTCTTTTCTGATCTCCTGCATCTGCATGAGCCGGGCGGATACCAGGAGTAACCAGGGCTGTGGATGCAGGGAGAGACTGTCTAAGTTTGGGTAGTTCCAAGGGGGAGCAGACGATGCCTCCCAATCCACTTTCCACAGCAAGTGAAGCCAGCCTTTGTACCTGGTTGTCAATGGAGTCGTTTACTCCAATGGATTCCAGCCCTTGTTGGTTGGTGGAGGTCAGTACAGTAACCCCCAGCAGGGTAACCTCGGGGAGATATTCTCGAGCAAATTTGGCACAGCGCGTAAGTGCTTCTGGGCCGGCACATGCGTGTAGGGTAATCATCCCAACAGGCAGTTCCGTAAGGCTTTCCAGTGCTTTCTCCATCGTGTTGGGGATGTCGTGAAGTTTGAGGTCGAGAAATACTTTTTTTCCAGAATCGGCAAGTTCTGTGATGAGCGGTTTACCATCTCGTAAATAACTTTGTAAGCCAACTTTGACCCACTTTAACCGACTACCTGTGGCATTTAGAATTTGGTTGATGTGCTCACGATTTTCTAAATCGAGTGCAAGAATGATTTCAGGGGATGAAAGGCTCATTTTTTCACATCATGTCGAGGTGTATGGGTGAGCCAATTCAATTCTTGTATCGCACCCATTTCTTTTACGAATTATTCTTATATCCCAAAAGATGAGTATTCGAATCATAGAGCAAACTTCCACGGAGGTGGAGGTATTTGCCCCTGCTAAAATAAATCTTTTCCTGGCGATTACAGGAAAAAGAGATGATGGCTATCACCAGCTTTCTTCCCTTATGGCAAAGCTTGCCTTGGGAGATATTCTTCGGGTTCGAAGAACTGGCAACCAATGTGGTATTCAACTAACCTGTCCTGGCTATGCCGAACTCGAAAATCCTCAAAATTTAGTTTTTAGAGCTGCCAGTAAGTGGTTCGAAGCAACGGGGGAGTCCTGGGGCGTGGAGCTGTTATTAAAAAAACAAATTCCAGCTCTTGCTGGGTTAGGCGGGGGTAGTTCAGATGCGGTTTCTACCTTGGTTGCCCTCAATGAATTGGGCGACTCCAAATTAACCCAAGAGGATTTGGTTCAATTAAGTGCAGAGATTGGATCCGATTGCCCAAGTTTTTTTGTGGACGGGTTATGTGTTGCCGAGGGCAGAGGAGAGTCTGTGCGACCGCTTCCTCCCACCGTGTCTAAAAGTTTGGTTGGACAAAAAGTATTGTTGTTCAGGCCAAACATTGGTTTTTCCACCGCAGAGATTTATCAAAATCTAGCCAAAAAGAAGAAATACTCTACCCCAGATTGGGCAAAAGACAGAATGAATCTGTGGGAGATGGGTGAGCTTTCTACGATTGAATTATTACACAACGACTTGGAGGATGTGGTCTTTAGCAAACATCTTTACTATCCTGTACTTTTCCAACAAATCGAGGAACAATTTGGATTGGTACCTAAAATGTCCGGAAGTGGAAGTGCCTGTTTTGTTTTAATCCCGAATGAATTTGAGCAGATAACCTCGTTAAAAGAGCTTATTTCCAATGCTTTTGGAGCTGATTGCTGGGTAAAAGATACTGAAATGATCTCCTGATTGTATTAGGTAGATCTAAATAATTTGTTTTCCCTACCTCCATATTTAAGCCATAGTAATCGGTTGGTTTAAATTTTAAGGTATGATTCACGATAATATAGAGAAGTCAGAATTGATGCTGTTTGGTATTCCTGCTTCTCCAGGAATTGCCCATGGTCCTGTATTTCGCTTTCTTCACGATGAAGTCCGGGTGGCGACCTATGAAGTGAGTGAATCTGATCAGGAGGAAGAAATTAACCGATTTCTTGAAGCTTTGGAAATGACCAAGTCCGAAATTCGTACCATCCGCGAGGATGTGGCTAAAAACCTCGGAGAAAAAGAGGCAGGGATTTTTGACGCTCATATGTTGGTTCTCGAGGATCGTGCTTTGATTGAGGATGTAAAGAAGGAGGTTCGGGAATCTGGTGAAAATGTGGAAAAATGTGTTCACCGGGTAACGGAAAAATATTTGGCTTTTTTTGATCAACTGGAGGACAAATACCTACGTGAAAGAGCGGTGGATCTCCGCGATATTTCCAGAAGATTGCAGCGCTGCTTGTCTGGAACTACAGCTTCTGGCACTGCTTTTTTTGATGTTCCTAAGGTATTGGTTTCGGAAGACCTTACCCCATCAGATACCGCAGCCCTCGACCGGTCTAAGGTTTTAGGAATTGCCACTGATCTTGGCGGTCAGACCAGTCACTCAGTGATCATGGCCCGAGCCAGTGGTGTGCCTGCTGTGGTCGGACTGCGTGGATTGACTGATAAGCTGAGTGAAGGGGATGAATTGTTGATCGATGGATTTGAAGGAGTCGCAATTATTAATCCCAGTGAGACGACTCTTTTTAGGTACGGCAAGGTTGATGTACAGCGAAAGAAACTGCTTAATTTAGTCGACGAAGAAGGCGAATTGCCCGCAGAAACAGCGGATGGGAAGCCATTAAAAATTTGGGCAAATGCTGATACACCTCCTGAAGTTAAAAAAGCATTAGGGGCCGGATGTCTTGGTGTTGGTCTTTACCGGACCGAGTCCCTTTTTCTTAAAACCAATTCGCTTCCATCCGAGGACGATCAATATGAGGAATACCTCAGGATGGTGGAAGCTTCGGAGGGAAAGCAGATCACGATTCGTACTTTAGATCTGGGCGGGGATAAACTTTTGGAAGGATGGAATCATCAAAAAGAGGCAAACCCTTTTATGGGGTTCAGGGCGATTCGTTATTGTTTGAGTAATCCCAAGATTTTTCTAGATCAACTTCAGGCGATTCTTCGAGCAAGTGCACATGGAGATGTTCGAATTATGCTTCCAATGATTTCAGGAATTGGTGAAGTCATTCGCACCAAAGAACTAATCGAAGAGGCGAAATCGATTTTAGATCTGAGAAAGCAAAGCTATGATCCCAATATTAAGGTTGGATGTATGATTGAGACCCCTGCCGCGGTTGCGATCTGTGATTTACTTGCCCAGGAATCAGATTTCTTTTGTGTTGGTACCAATGATTTAGTCCAATACCTGCTCGCGGTGGACCGGGTAAATAACGAAATTGCCTTTCTGTATGAACCCCATCACCCCGCGGTGTTACGCTCCTTAAAAAAAGTGGCGGAAGTTGCAAATAAGCAAGGTTTACCTGTGACCGTTTGTGGAGAAATTGCTGGGGATCCTCACTTTCTCCCTCTTTTGATTGGTTTGGGCTTTGATTCATTCAGTGCTTCTGCAGCGATGGTTCCAGAATTAAAGTTTTTTGCCCGGAGATTTTCCATGGATGAGGTAGAGGATGTTACCCAGAATGCTGAGAGCAAATTCCGTCCCTCTGAGATCAAGGAACTGATCAAAGACTTTTACGAATCGAGAATTGCCCAGGCTGTATAGAGGTCTTTTGGCAGGTAAAAGCCTAAGTCTATTCGTCCTGAAATTTAGAACTGAAGAGTTCGGTCATCTGTTTCTCGAGCTCCGGAGCATCCGCAGGATCACACTCAAAGGTTAATTGAGACCCACGAGCTGCTGCCAGCATCATAATACCCATGATACTTTTAGCATTTACTCTCTCACCATCCTTTTTCGTTACCCAAATTTCTCCGGAGAAATGAGAAGCAATTCGAACGATCATAGCTGCCGGTCGTGCATGCACGCCCATTTTGTTGCTCACCTCTAAAGTGAAACTATGGAAATTATCTGATGGTTGATCGCTCACAGATAAGATTTAGATCGTTCAGGAGAAAAAAGACAAAGAAAAAGTTTTTGCTCCCCAGAGGACCAGGGCGGAAGCTCCAGCGGCCAGCAAATCATCCATCATCACTCCCCAGCCTCGGGGAAGCTTTTGGACCGATCGAATGATCCAGGGCTTGGCCACATCAAAAAAACGAAAAAGGATGAAACCGGTAGCTATCCAGAAAAAGGTTTCCCTGGATACAGGTTGCTGGAGGAGATTTGAAAGGGGAAGAAAAACAAAGGGGATCACGCTGAACTCATCCCAAATGACTTCCCCTGGGTCATTTCGGTCGAGAAGAATTTCAGCTCTCGTGCAAAGAGGAATGCCGATCAGAAAAAGGGGGATAAACCCAATGGCAATCAGATGAGCGGGCAAGCCCATCAGCAATGTAAGAATCATAAAGAAGATGGTTCCGGCCAGCGAACCCATGGTTCCAGGGGCAGGGAGGTTTTTCCCCAGAGGACCCAGGGTCGCAAGTAAAAGAACGACTCTATTCATAAACTAATCCTGGGACTCTCTGCCGGTAAATACACTCCAGTACTTGATCAGGTAATTACATCCAGAATAAACCGTCAGTACACAGGCAAAAATAAGAGTGAGCTGAGCAGACTGGTTAAGGATGCCTGCCCAATCGGATAGACCTGACCAGGATTTTACCTTGCTTAGGTCGTTCTGAATCGCTCCGTGGGCTATGTATAAACAAATGGAAGTGATTTGCATCACAGTTTTCACTTTCCCTGCTTTTTCGGCTGCTAAAGTTTTGCCCTGTGCGGCTGCGACCAGCCTCAGTCCAGTGATTAAGAATTCCCGGGAAAGGATTAGGAGAATGGGGAAGAGGGCCCAGAGACCGACCACTCCAAGAGCAAGTAAGCTGACAAAGGTGCCCATGGTGAAAATTTTATCAACCAAGGCGTCCATAAATTTACCAAAATCAGAGACCTGTCCCATTCTTCGGGCCAACCACCCATCCAGCCAATCCGTTAATGCCCCAAACAAAAACACGACCAAGGCAATCGTCCATGTCCATGGAATCGCTTGTCCATTCCACGGATGGAGGAGAGCCACAACGATAACCATTAGGGGGATTCGTGATAAGGTGAGCAGATTCGGTAGGTTCATTGGAATGAAAAGGCTTTAGAAGTTTACCCAGATATTGGCAAACACAACCCAAATCCTCCTTGGTTATCGACTTGCTTCTGCATAATTGGTAGAAGTGAGGGAATGGCTATTGCTCTTTACCCTGGCACCTTTGACCCGGTCACTCTTGGACACCTCGATGTTTTATCCCGGGCATCCCGTCTTTTTGAGCAGGTAATCGTGGCGGTTGCATCAGGAAACTCTGCCAAAAGCACGATGTTTTCTCCTGCTGAAAGAGTCAATTTGGTCGAAGATAATCTTGCCGAATTTTCAAATGTAACCGTTGAGTTGTTTGATGGTTTATTGGTGGAACATGCCCGTAACCGGGGTGCTACGGTGTTGGTTCGTGGGTTGCGGGTGATTTCTGACTTTGAATACGAGTTTCAGATGGCTCAAATGAACCGGCATCTAGATTCAGGCCTTGAAACGATTTTCTTGATGCCTAGCCAGAAGTATTTTTTCACAAGTTCACAACTGATTAAGCAAGTGCATCGGTATGGCGGTCAGGAGACTGGATTAGTTCCCGAAAATGTAAGACTTGCCCTAAAGGAAAGATCAGCTGAGTCGGTATGAGAGGTTCCAAAAAATCAGTTTTTGGGATTGTTTTTCTTACGATCTTTTTGGATATGGTCGGATTTTCGATCATCTTTCCGTTATTTCCGGCGATGCTGGATCATTATCTTTTTTTGGAGCAAAGCATGGGAGGGGGGATTTTATCCAATTTTGTAACCTGGGTGAGTGGATTTGGAAACCAGGCATCCATTGATAATCCAAGTTTTCGTTTGGAAACCGTTATATTCGGGGGAATATTGGGATCGCTTTATGCGGTCTTGCAATTTGTATTTGCCCCGATTTGGGGAGGACTTTCCGACCGTTATGGGCGTAAGCCTATTCTGATGTTTACCCTCTTTGGAACGGCTTTGGGATACTTTCTTTGGATTATGTCTGGAAATTTTTGGCTCCTTGTTGTTTCCCGACTAATCGGAGGAATGGCAGGTGGAAATATTTCGGTGGCGACTGCAGCAATCGCCGATGTTACTTCCCGGGAAAAGCGTTCCAAAGGGATGGCTTTTGTTGGGATTGCTTTTGGTCTGGGGTTTGTACTGGGCCCTGCTATTGGAGGAATCGCCTCTCAATGGGACTGGTCTGCTTCCGAGTTGGTTTTCTTTGGGATGCATCCCTTTTCAGCAGCTGCCACCATTAGTTTCTCCCTGGCGATCCTCAATTTACTTTGGCTAAGCGTTGGTTTTTCGGAAACTCTGCCCGCTGAAAAAAGAAGTAAATCCACTTCATTTTTACCGGCGGTTTGCCGGATGGGAGAAGTGACCAGCCCAGATGCAAGACGAACATGTATGAGTTATTTATTTTACATGATATCTTTTTCAGGGATGGAGTTTACTCTCACCTTTTTAGCGGTGGAAAGGTTTTCTTTTAGTCCTAAGGATTTGGGAGAAATGTTTTTGTTGATTGGAGGGACCTTGATCTTGGTCCAAGGAGTGGTGGTGAGGCGTTTTGTGAATCGCATAGGTGAACGAAATATGGCCCATCTGGGAATTCTGATCGGTTTTTTCGCTTTTGTCGTCATTGCATTGGCTGATTCCTACTCCCTGTTTTACCCGGGACTTTTTCTTATGTCTTCGGGGGTTGCCTTGATTAGTCCTACGCTTACTGCTCTGACTTCCTTAAGTTCGAAAGATTCGGAACAGGGGGTGAATCTTGGGATTTTTCGTTCCTGTGGATCGATTGCGAGATCGATTGGACCCATCTCTGCGGGACTCATTTACTTTACTTACGGTTCTTCGATTGCCTACATCATTGGAGCGATTTGGCTGGTTTTTCCGGCCTTGGTTCTTCTTACCGTCAAGCAATCTGCGGGAAGTAAGGACTTGGTATCTGCCTGATTAGCTTCTTTTCACTCGCCATTTTCCTCACATTTGCTAAAAATCGAAGGACTGAAACAAAGCAACTGAACTCATAAATTAGCCTGAATGAATACTGAAGTAATCGATCGTTTGGTCGAAAAAGATCCATCCCTTGAAAGCTCACGCACGGTCTTAGAATCCATGAATCCAGGAACCTACTGCATTCACCGCAGTTGGGGTTTTGGAGTAATTTCCGGATTTGATGAAGATCGGGGCATGATCCTGATTGATTTCGAGGATGATGAGCGCACCAGTCACGCGATGGATCCTGTATTCTGTTTGGATAAATTAGAGCTTCTTCCTGACGAAAGTATTCTTGCACAACATCGTAAAAACACCGATGAGATCGACCAGCTTGCTAAAAAAGAACCAGCTGAACTGATCATTAAAATTCTCGAGCAAGGTGTGGATGGGTGTATGACTTCCCGAGAAATCGAGCGAATTCTCAATTACATGTTTGGCTCGTCCAAAGCCAAGCGCTGGTGGACCGCTACCAAGAAAGTTCTTGTTAAAGACCCTAGAATCGCGGTTCCCAATAAAAAGAATGAACCTTATGTCTTGCGTGATGAACCCGTTAAGCCTGAACAGGAAATCCTGCAGGACTTTTTTGAGGAAAAGAGATCTTATGAAAAAATCGTTCTGGCAGAGAAGCTGTTTGATTTAGCTGCGGAAAAAGAAGACTTACAGGCGGATCTCCCCCAGGTTCTCGCTGACCTAACTGTCGCGATCATGGAGGCTAAAAATCTCAGTCAGGCGGATCGCTTGTACGGTATCTGGGTCCGAAATAACCTCGCACGCGATGTGGAAGAGGATGTGGAAAAACTGGAACCCACTTCTGCTTCTATCCTTAAAGAATGTGAAGACGATTTAGCTGCACTGGCAGACTTAATGCCTGCTAAATTTCACTCACGTTTTCTCGACTTGGTAGCTCGTACTTATCCAGATAATTGGAAGGAAATTATTCTGAACCTTTTGCAAAACACCACGGTTAAGTTTTCTGGTGAGTGTGCCCATTTCCTGATCGACCGTGAAGAGTCCAAACTCTTGATCAAATCACTCAATACCTGCTTGGATGAACAAAGCCTGAAAGCACCCGTTCTTCTTTGGATGCTTAAGTTCCGTGGATTATCCAAATTCAAGGATTTACTTGGAGATATGATTAATCCCCGTTTATTGACTGCGGTTTTCTCAGCGATTGATTACGAGTCATTAAAAAATGCTACGAGTCGTAGGATTCCATTGGCTGAAATTTTGTCGGACGACCGTGAGTTACTTTCCGACATACTGAGTAAAGGATCCGAAGAGAATGGAAAAGACCTCGCTCAGGCCCTTTTGCTTAACCCTGGTTTTGAGGATCTGACCAAGAGATCTCTCCTTGCCCGGTTTATCAAGAAATTCCCCGTAATCCAATCCATACTTGATGGCGAGCGTGCTGGTTCTTCCTCTATGTCAACATCTTCAGTTACAGATGATACCCTGATCGTGTCCAAAGGGAGTTACGATCGAAAACTGGCTGATTTAGACTTGATCACTAAAGAAAAGATTCCAGCCAACTCTCAGGCAATCGAAGCTGCCCGTGAACTGGGTGACCTCAAGGAAAATGCGGAGTACCATATGGCTAAGGATGATCAAAAAGTATTACTTGCCAGACAGGCTGAGTTACAGGCCGATCTTATGCGTGCCAAGGCTACCGATTTCACCGAAGCACCTTCTGATTCTGTAGGAATCGGAACGATTGTGGACCTTAAGGATTCGAATTCTGGAGACAAAATTAAATACACTATTCTTGGTGCTTGGGATGGTGATCCAGAAAATAATATCCTGTCCTACCTCACACCGCTCGCTCAAAATATCCTCGGTAAAAAAGTTGGGGAAGTTGTGGAGATTGATATCCAAGGTTACGAGCAGACGCTTGTGATCGAAGGTGTAAGCCGCTGGGTCGATCAAAAATAAGTAGTCTCCAACCGTCTTACCGGGCGGATTCGAGCTGAGTTGGTATTTTTATTCTGCACTTTACTAGCTCGGTTTATATTTGGGTTGCCTTTGTTTAGATGGTTGGAAACCTTGCATTGTCCTACCTATGAAAATTACTGAGGTTCTCCAGTTACTATCCGATCCGACTAGGCTACGGATGTTACGCTTGCTCATTCAGGAGGAGTTATCAGTTGCAGAATTACAGGAAATTTTGGAGATGGGGCAATCCCGCATATCATCTCACCTCGGGCTGCTTCGAAGAAACAATTTAGTCACCGACCGAAAGGACGGTAAAAGAACCTATTACGCTTTGAGTATCGATGCCTCCAGTCAGGGAGATTTTATCCGACTTGCCTTGTCCGAGGACTCAGAAGAAGAGTTTTGGTCAACGGATCAATCGGCTCTCGCCCGAATTGTGGATCGTAGAAGGCAGGAATCGGAAAGGTATTTTGATGAAGTTGCAGACAGATTAGGGAAAAATTATGTACCCGGGCGGACTTGGGAGGCTATCGGACATTTTTTATTCCGCCTGGTTCCTGCGATCACTATAGTTGACTTAGGTGCAGGGGATGGAATGATTTCGCAACTTTTGGCCGACCGTGCCAAGAAAGTAATCTGCGTGGATAGCTCCAAAAGTATGGTTCGTTTGGGTACGGATCTGGCCAAAAGAAAAGGGCTATCCAACTTAGAGTATAAACTGGGAGATTTAGAAAAAATCCCGCTCCCTGCAAATAGTGTGGATTTAGCCCTGATGAGCCAGTCTCTTCATCACGCGTTGCGTCCCGAGCATGCTTTGCAGGAAGCTTATCGGGTGACCAAACCCGGTGGTCAGTTAATTGTGATCGACCTCAAAAAACACCAATTTGAAAAGGCTAGGGAATTGTATGGGGATCATTGGTTAGGCTTTGGAGAAAATGATCTGTATCGCATGATAGGCGATTGTGGTTTTCGTGGAGCCAAAGTGGAAGTCGTTGCCAAAGAAAAGAAAAAACCTTTCTTTGAAACTCTTTTAGCCACTGCCGAGAAGGCTTAAAGGGCTGTTAGCGTTTTTCAGAACCAGCGAGATCGTTTAATCGATTCCTGATTTCCCCGACTTCTGTGGCAGGCTTTTCACATGCATAGTCTTTGCATAAAAATAAGGTGGGTTCTTTGAGGTCCAAAAAAGGTTTTAAATGCGGATACTTTTTAGCCAATTCCAGACATTCAGGGGCATTGGTTATATGGAAAAGCGATTTGAATGGAAGGAAGCGAGAATTTATCTCCTGAGAAAATTCCTGGAAATCTGCGTCTTTTGTATTTCCACAAAGAACCATTTCCTGTGGAGGTTGAAGGGTGAAAGCCAATGCCTGAAGGAAGTTCTCGGCACCGGATGGATTTGCTTTTAAAAATCCTGAAAATGCGGAGAATGATCGGCTCAAGCACTCGAAGTATTTACGATCCTGGCTCATTTGCCAGATTCGGACAAGGTTGAGAGCCATGATGGAGTTCCCAGAGGGAATAGCACCATCATAGATCTCTTTTGGGCGGGTTAGGAGCTCTTCTCCATCTTTGGCAGTAAGATAAAATCCTCCGCGTTCCTTGTCTTCGAAAAGTTCAATGGAAAGATCGATGAGCTCATGGGCATGCATGAGGTAAGAGGGTTGCTGAATGGCTTCAAAAAGATCGAGTAATCCCTGGGCTAAAAAAGCATAATCATCCAGATGAGCAGGTAAGCCGGACTGTCCAAGGCGCCAACGCTTGACCAACCGCCCAGAGGGTAGACGAAGTTCGCTGAGGCAAAAGTCTGCAGCCCGCTTCGCCCGATCCAGGTAAGATGGATCCCCTAAAGTCTGCCCAGCCCGTGCAAATGCAGAAATCATCAGACCATTCCAGTCTGTGAGCACTTTATCATCGCGTTGTGGGTGAATTCGGTTTTCACGAACATCGAACAGACTTAAACGAATCTTATCGAGCCGCTGATTCAATTCCTGAAGGGGAATCCCTTTTTTTTCTGCGTAGTCTGCAATGGTTTGCTTAAGGTGCGGAATGTTTTCACCGGTCTTTCTTTGGGTGGCTTCATCGAGGTAGTTTCCTTGATCTTCAAATTGGTATAAATCGCAGAAAAGCTCAGCATCTTTATCATGTAGGATTTTAAGGATTTCATCTTTATCCCAAAGATAGAATTTTCCCTCTTCCCCCTCACTATCTGCATCCTCTGCAGAATAGAAGCCGCCCGATGAGGAAGAAAGCTTCTGCTCAACATAAGTAAGGGTATCCGTACAAGAATCTTTGTAGAAAGAATCTCCTGTTATTTGAAAAGTTTCAAGCGAGGCAATCGCGAATAAGGCCTGGTCGTAAAGCATTTTTTCGAAATGGGGAACAAGCCATTCCTGGTCGGTCGAGTATCGATGAATCCCCCAACCAATTTGATCGTATGTACCACTTAATCGAATTTCCCGAATGGTGTGTTGAACCATCTCTAAGGCTTTCGTTTTTCCTGTTCGATGATAGTAACGCAACAAAAAGGAAAGGGCATGGGGAGTTGGAAACTTTGGGGATTTACCAAAGCCTCCATAAACAGGGTCATAGGCAATGGACAAGGATTCAAAACAACGATCCAAGTAACTGGCATTTAAATCTCCCCCTGCCTGATTCTCCTTTGCTTTGGCTAAATTCTCGATAATGGCCTGACCGATTTCCGTTACCTTTTCTCTTTCCTGATTCCAAACCTTGGAAAAGTGGGGTAGGAGGTCGATCATCGAAGCTTTAGGGAAATAAGTACCGGCAAAAAAGGGCACTTTTTGAGGAGTCATGATCACAGTCATGGGCCAACCGCCTCGACCCGTCATCATCTGGGTAACGGACATGTACACATTATCGAGGTCGGGACGTTCTTCTCGGTCCACTTTGATACAAATGTAATGTTGATTGAGAAGGGCGGCCACTTCCTGGTCCTCAAAAGATTCTTTTTCCATCACATGACACCAGTGACAGGTGGTATATCCAATTGACAAAAAAATGGGTTTATTTTCCGATCGAGCTATTTCCAAAGCTTCTTCGGACCATGGATACCATTCGATCGGATTACGGGCATGCTGGAGCAGATACGGGCTACTTTCGAAAATAAGCCTGTTGAAATTTGGCCCGCCATCTTTGGGTAATTGACGGATCGATTCAGGGGATGGGAGCTCTGCACGCATCAACGAATGGGAGGGTGGAATTGGGTCATCTTTGTTGCATCCAGGTAGGCAGACGAAACAAAATAAAACCAGGTGCAGGATCTTGAAAAGATTCGATCCCGAAAAAGGTCTGTTCCTCGGAGCGATTGCTAAGCAACAGAAATCAGTTTCTGGAGGGTGCTGACCCGCTCTTCGATCTCCGATTTGCCGGCAGACTCAAGTCGATCGCATCCAAAAGCTTCCACGGTTAAGCTTGCGGTGCAGGTTGCATAGAGCATGGCTTCTTTGATCGCAGCAAAATCTGTACGGTTTCTCGATGCCAATCTCCCAATTAAGGCTCCGGCAAAAGAATCTCCCGCTCCGGTAGGATCGTTCAGCTGGGTAACGGGGTAGGCGGGCAGGGCAAATTTCCCATCCTCGTGGAATAAGACTGCCCCATGTTCGCCTTTTTTAATGATAACACTTTGCGGACCCATTTGACGCAACTTATCCCCGGCCAGAATAATATTGGATTCTCCTGTCATTTCCTCAGCCTCGGAATCATTAATCACAAATAGGCTTACTTTTTTGATCAGGGAGAGCAAAGCTTCCCGCTCAGTCTCAATCCAAAGGTCAATTGTGTCGGCTAACACAAAGGGGTTTCCGGACAGTTGATCCAGGACATGCATTTGGAGGGCCGGGTGTATATTCCCAAGCAATACAAATTCAGAATTCAGGTAAGAATCAGGTAAATCAGGTCGAAAGTTTTCAAAAACATTGAGACGAATATCGAGAGTGTCCCGGCGATTAAAGTTTTCATGGTATTTACCTTTCCAGAAAAAGGTGGGTCCAGATTCGTCCTTCATGATACCTTCCAAATCGATCCCTCGGGCCCGGAGTCGATCGAGGTCGGACTCTCCAAAATCATTTCCAACGACTCCAACCATACGGACATTGGCATAATAACTTGCGGCGAAGGAGCAGTAGGAGGCAGCACCTCCGAGAATTCTTTCCTGCTCCGCTTTCGGAGTGATCACATTATCAAAGGCCACGGAGCCTACCACTAAGAGTGGGGAAGGTGTGGAGGAATCAGAAGAAATTAAATCTGCCATAACAAAAAGGGGTATATTTATTAAGGCTTGAGGGCAAGGGGGAAGAAGTTGGTTCGAGGGGAGATTACGATCTTCTTTTGACCTCAATGATAGGAAAACTACTGGCTAAAACGACTTGGTCATCGATTTCAATAAGAATGGAATAATTGCCTGGTTCATCAAATTTTAGTCGATGGATATCATTGATCAGATTGATTCGGTGCTGGGGACCGGGTGATTCAAATTCCCGGTCTATGATGGTTCTTGGTTCTTCTTCAGCCATGGGTAGACCAATGGTCATTTTTAACTGATGTTTCCCAATGGTCAGGTCCGAGAAAGAAAGAAACCAAACCATACGAGGGTGAATAACGGGAAATTCTTTGGCACGGAGACTGGAAAAAATCCCCAATAGGGTATGTTTGCCCGTCGCGGGATCGACATATACACTGTCACAGGTAATCCATGCAAGAACTTGAGGCTTGGTTGACATAGTAAATGGAGTGGTTGTGAGTATTTAGGCTACAGATTCCAAAAGCCCGCTTCTTTTAAGCAGTGCATTAGAGTCTGGGGAGCGACCCATAAAATCCCTGAACAGTTCGTCAGCTGGTCTGGAGTTTCCTTTGCTTAAGATACAGCTACGAAAAGATCTTCCTGTTTCGGGATTTAAAATCCCTTCTTTTTGAAAACGGGTGAACGCATCAGCGTCCAGTACTTCAGCCCATTTGTAGGAATAATAAGCAGTGGCATAGCCCATGGGGTTACCAAATAGATGGCTAAAGCGCATCGCTATGGTTCGAGGCTGAGTTTTTCTTTTGGGGAAATAATCGGAAAGAATATCTTGCAGGGCAGATTCAATATCATCTGGCAAATTATGAGCCAGGGTCCGATGCATTTCCAAATCCAGCTTGGAAAATGCCAGTTGTCTCATCATGGCATTCCCTGCCATGAAATTTTTGGCTCGGATCATTTTGGCAAATAAGTCTGCTGGGATGGATTCACCTGTTTCATGGTGCTTGGCAAACAAGTCGAGGCTTTCTCTTTCCCAACACCAGTTTTCCATAATTTGGGAAGGTAATTCCACAAAATCCCAGGGTACATTGACCCCATTTAAGCTCCGGTGGGGCACCTCTCCGCAAAGATGATGTAACAGGTGGCCAAACTCGTGAAAGATGGTTTCCACCTCATAGTGGGTGAGGAGTGCAGGTTTGGTAGGGGTGGGTGCGGTCAGGTTTCCGCAAATGAGACCAAGATGGGGAGAGAGTCTTCCATCTTCTTGAGGTTCTCCAGTTTTTAAGTAATTCATCCAGGCCCCGGCTCGTTTACTCGACCGGGGGTGCCAGTCCGCGTAGAAGGATCCAAGAAGGGTTTGATTTTCTGAATCGAAAAGGTCGTAAAAACGAACATCACCGTGCCAAACTTCGACGGGTTGGTCCTCTGGATCCGAATGGGGGTAGGTTTTTCCGTTGTGGGTTGTATTTCGTTCCACAATTTTTAATCCAAAAACCTGGGTGACCAAAGAAAACATTCCTTGGAGTACGGATTGGATAGGGAAGTAGGGACGCAAATCTTCCTCATCAAAATCATACCGCTCCTTTTTGAGCTTTTCCGACCAGTAGCCAACTTCCCAAGGTTCAAGCGTTTCTGGTTTCTGCTTTGTTTTTTCGGCTTTGTAAGCCTCGAGTTCCTCATTTTCTTTTTGGAAAAAAGGAAGCGTTTTTAAATGCAATTCAGATACAAATTGATCGGCCGTTTTACCTGACTTGGCCATTCTTCGCGATAAGGCCACTTCCGAAAAATCGTCTTTTCCCAGCAACTTGGCTTTTTCGTGGCGAAGCGTCAAAATTTGAGCAACGAGTTCATGGTTGTTAAAAGGATCCACACTTCCCAGAGCATCGCTGGCCAACCAGATTTCTTTTCGTAACTGGTCATCGTCTAAATATTGTAATGCGGGAACCAATGAGGGAGCATGTAAGGTAAATACCCAGGCATTTTGGCCATCCTTTTCTCCGAGCTTTTCAATGGCTGCGACTCGGGCGGCTTCCTTGGCTGATTCGGGTAATCCCTTTAATCTCTCTTCCTCTTTTACTTCGAGATACCAGTCATTGGTTGCATCCAGCACTCTCTCGGAAAATTGTTGGGTTACCTGAGCAAGTTCGGCGGAGATCTTTTCCAGTCGTTTCTTTTTCTCTTCGGGTAAATCGGCACCAGCTTCGCGAAAATCTGCTAATGTTTCATCGAGAAGTCTCCGATCTATGGGAGATAAATTTTTGGCATGCTCTGTTTTGGAGAACCCGAGGATCGCAGCCCAAAGCTTGGAGTCCAACGGTATTTTTGCCCCAAATTCGGAGACTTTTGGGAGCATCTCATTATGAGCTTTGCGAAGATCACCAGAATTACATACCGAATCGAGGTGGGACACAAGACCCCATGCATAATCGAGATCATTAGATGCCTGTTCAAGTGCAGATACTGTATTTTGAAAAGTGAGTTCCTGATTCTGTAAAGATCGGATCGAATCCAAGTTTTTTTCAGCTCGTTCTAAGGCAAGGGTAACTTCAGGCTTAATTCGCTCTGGGGTGAGTTCGGACCAGGATGGATGGTCTTGTTGGTTGAGGAAAGGGAATTCAGGCATCTTTACTGTGGGTGCTTAATCAAATGAATTCATATAAAACTAAAGAAGCACGAAAGCATAGCAATCTAAAGCCACTCATTCGATTTGCTCGATCTATCCATAGTACTCTTCAAGAAAATAAGCGGATCTGCTTGATGTTAGCAGATTGTTGAAATAGATTTCGGGAAATTATTTATTACCTTATGAAAGAACAAGTTTTTACCTTATCTGCTGCTAAAAGCTCTGCCACGGACCGTGCTGCGTTCATTCGTAGAACCTACGGCCATCTCGCGGTCGCAATCCTCGCTTTTATTGGTCTGGAGTATTACTTGGTGAATGCCCCATTTGCCGCAAAACTAGCGATGAGTATGACAAGTGGGTACAGTTGGCTGATTGTTATGGGGCTGTTTATGGGGGTTGGATACATGGCCGACAAATTGGCTCGATCCGAAAGCTCCGAGCAAATGCAGTACCTTGGACTGGGGATGTTTGTCATTGCCGAAGCAATTGTGTTCTTACCCCTTCTTTTTGTGGCGACTATGTTTGGTGGTTCGGGCTTAATCCCAACTGCTGGGTTGATGACTCTTTTGCTAGTGCTCGGGATTACGGCCACTGTCTTTATCACCCGCAAAGACTTCTCCTTCATGCGTGGATTTTTAACTGTTGGTGCTTTTGTAGCTTTTGGCTTTATCCTTTGCAGTATCCTTTTTGGATTTTCGCTCGGTTTAATTTTTGCTGCGGTCATGGTAGTGTTTGCCGCGGGTTCGGTTCTCTACACCACTTCTAATATTCTGCACCATTATGCTCCTAACCAGCATGTGGCTGCATCCCTTGCTTTATTCTCCTCTGTGGCCTTACTGTTTTTCTATATCCTGCAGGTTTTGATGAGCCTTGCCGGTGGAAGCGACGATTAAATGTTTTCTTGCACTCGGGTAAGGAGCAGCAAAGCTTAATAAACAAATAAACGAGAGGGGAGAAGGGGTCTTACACGATCCGAAGCACCCGTCAT
>JAQCIX010000138.1 GCA_027593365.1 Verrucomicrobiota bacterium | reverse complement strand
CCCCGTCTCCTAATGTATTAGAAGTAGTTTGCCTAGCACTCCAAGCTGGATGGATAATGATTTCATCCACTTGGTATTTATAAACTGAATTGGCATCCCCGAAATCATAGTACATAACAAACTCCCAATCGAATTTGTCGGGGATTTCGTAGTAGTCGTTTTTTAATACATGAGCAGCTGTGACTACATAATTGGGGGCAATCAGAGTGCCAGTACCCAAAGCACCACTTTTAGAAATGAGTGCCCCTACAATAGATAAATCAGGATACGCTTCTGAACTTTCATACAGATTGAAATTGGTACCAAGCTGGTAATAAGGCGTCCAACTTAGGTCGTGCCTTTTACCAATTCTTCTTTGATCTGCAAAAACCGACCCAAAAAAAATGGAAAATGAAAAAATACAAATAGCCTTATTCATCCAAGGAAGGCAAGATGTCCGGCGGAGGAGAAGGAGGTAAGATATTGGGAGGCGGTGGAGGCGGTGGAAGGTCCTCTAGTCCAGTTTGTTCATTCGTCTCTGTGACCGGTAAATCAACATTACTTGGCACTTGTATGGTTGGTGCAGCACTAGAGGGATTGGACAAATCTGGTTGGAATGTTCTTTCAGTTGTAGATGAAATCGGGCTACCAGTAAAAGGTGTTGAAGAAGAAGTGCCCCCAGTTATGCTGGTTGAAGAAAATGGGGCGATGCGTGACGGAGGTAAGGGTAATCCTGATGAACTTTTACCTGTAGAACCGACCGAAGGGCTTTGAGATGAATAAGAAGAACCTGTACGAGATGCCAACCGGTCCGCCAACCAATCTGGTAGTTTAGGTTGGGTTCTAGGCTTTGGGGGCATAACTTTAGGGGTTCCTGAGGATGAAGTAGAAACTCCAGGTGGGAGTTTTACTTTAGGCAATGCAGGTGTCGGTGATGTTTGCTGTGGCATACTCTTGGATTGTTCGAGCGTCAGCGTAAAATCCTGACCATTAAAAGCTAAAGTGAGGGTTTCACTCTCCAGATCAAAAGCTTGGGCTTCAAATTCCTCATAGGTTTTTTCGGTCAGCTTAATCCACTCACCCAAGTTTGCTTTTTTATTAAAGATACAAAAATGAGGAACTCCCTTGAGCAGAAAATATCCCCTAAATTCAACCTCATTTGCAATCGCAGGATTTGGGGCAGGTTTAGGGGGTGGAGGGGGTGGGCTTACCTGAGGAGGTGGGCGGTTAGAACCGGGCCGTAAAAATGGGTTGCTGGCAACTCCACCAAAACAAAAAGGCGAGAGAACTATAAGAGCCAGCAGGTTTTTACAGCGTATAGACACATGTTCAAGATTCCAAAATTAGGCTCCATGTGCAAGAAACAAGCGATCGCGAACCGGGTCCTATGAAGTATTGTAAGCTCTTATGAAATCGTGATGCCTGCCGCTCGAAAACCGATCCAAATGAAAACCAAAGTTCCCAAAAGATTCGCGGTCATGTACCCAATCCCCAAACCCCAAGCTTCTTTTTGAAGCAGATTATAAAGATCCATCCCAAAGGTAGAAAATGTGGTAAAACCGCCACAGATACCGAGTATCCAAAAAGCTCGAAAAAATTCTTCGCTCCCATGGCCAGAACCCCACTTGGTTAAAAAACCTATGAGGAAAGCTCCTCCAATATTTACCAAGATGGTAGCAACCTGGGACTGAGCAACCATGAGGTTGGAAAGTAAGGCCCGAAGAACCGAGCCCACGGCACCTCCCAAAGCTACGAAAATAAAAAAGTTAATCCCCATTTTTGTTGGGGCAATCAGGCTTACTCCTCAGCCAATTCCTCCACCGAATCTTCAGAATCGTCTTCTTCTTCGACTTCAGACTCAGCTTCTTCCACACTGTTGTACTTCAATATTCTGTTGTGCTGCGGAAGAGGAGAGAGGTTAACAATGATAAAACGGCCACTTAGCTTGGGCTCATCATCGGGGCGTCCCACCCCAGATAAATCCTGGATTGCACGCTTAACCACATCCATACCAATATTGATATGCTCCATTTCACGCCCACGAAACATGAGCGTAACTTTAAGTTTATTTCCCTGATGAAGAAACTTTTCAGAACGACGCAACTTGGTCACATAATCATGCTCTTCAATTCGGGGCCTGAATTTGGCTTCCTTGATACGTTTTGCAGATTTCTCTTTGTTCTTTTTGTTTTTGCTAAGTTCATACTTGTACTTACCAAACTCCAAAATTCGACAAACAGGGGGGTGTGCATTGGCCGCAACCTCAACTAAATCGAGCCCTTCTGCTTTAGCTATCTTGACAGCTTCTTCAGGAGGCATGACTCCAAGCATCTCGCCATCTGATCCAATCACTCGAACTTCTCGTGCCCGGATCTTATCGTTTTTCCTAATATAATTGCGATTGCTAAACCGCTTGTTGTTTTTACCACGTGGTGCAGGTGCCATGTGGTTAGTTCAGGTTATGCATAAAAGATTTTAAATATTTAATAGGAAACACCTATCTTACCTACTTGAACTGATTGCAAGTTTTTATTCGCAAACTTAGAGGTTAAAACTCTCCCCGCAACTACAGCTTGCCTTCGCATTGGGATTAGAGAATTTAAATCCACCAGCAACCAATTGGTCAGAATAATCAAGGGTAGTTCCTCTTAGATAAAGGGCCGTTTTTGAATCTACCAATACTTTCGCTCCTTCACTTGATACGAATAAATCATTGGGTTTGCCTGAATCCACAAACTTCATCTTGTAAGATAGTCCATTACATCCTCCACCGGTGATGCGTATTCGTAAGAATCCCCCTGCATGTTCCCTTTCCATTAATTGAGAAACTTTTTCAGATGCACGAGGCGTCAACCGGACCAAATTTTCATTGGCTTGCAAATAATCTTCTTCGGTTAACATGTATTTGAAGAGTAAGATATCCGAGTCGCAACAATTGGCAATTCCTTAGAGGCTAATCACCAGAATGTCTTTGTGCTTTGGCAAACCCACGGGTACCAGTCCCGAAGAAGGACAGGAAATCCAAACAGATGGAGGAATCGGGAGCATCTTCTCCGCCCATAATCTCCTTCGCTACCTTCTTCACATTGGTTTGTTCAAAAACTCTCCGGAAAACTTTTTTGAGTTCAGAAATTTCGTTTATTGGGACCTTACGTCTCTTTAAACCAATCAAATTTAAACCCGATATTACATTTCTTCCGGAAACCAGCACCTGAGGAGGAATATCGAGCGATATTTCGGCCAATCCACCAATCATCGCCCCATTGCCGATGCGTACAAATTGATGTACCGCAGCACCTCCACCAATAAAAGTCTCGCAACCAATCGTTACATGCCCGCCAAGCAACACTCCGTTTGCCAGGACCACTTTGTTTTCCAGAGTACAATCGTGAGCCACATGAGAATAGCCCATAAGAAAGCTATCTTCACCCACTACTGTCTTGCCGTTTGGTTCGATGGAGCGATGGATGGTTACCCCCTCCCCTATCCTGGTTCTACTTCCCACCACTACGAAAGATGCCAAGGAGCGGTCAAAAGTGAGGTGCTGGGGATCTCCACCGATCACGGAAAAATGCCCAACTTCCACACCTTCACCAAGAACTGCGTGTTTTTTGATCACAGCATGAGAATGAATATGGCAATGACTACCTAATACCGCCCCCTCTTCAATCACCGCGTAGGGCCCAATTACCACACCTTCACCAAGAGCTACATCTTGTCCGATAATTGCGGTAGAATCAATATTGCCGGCACTCATAGTAAATTAAGTTTGGTTTATTCTTCCTGAAAAATTTCCAACTGCGGGTCTTTGGATAATCCATAAGCTTTAACTAATCGTAAAGTCTGCAAGACATGGTGTCCATCATACTGTAGCGATGGCTTGGACAACCTCAGTAAGTTTTCCAAAATAGAACCCAAGGTCAGAACGCCATCGAGACCATAACTCTTAAAATGATCCATAAGTTTTTGTAATCTATCTATGCCTTGGGGGAGAGCCGGAACCACAAGGATTTTTAAGGATTCGGCGGATTCTCCAGTTTGCCATTCAGGGTTTGAGGAAAAGCACTCCTCGATCCGAGCACGATCTACCTCTGTCTTAAAAAATTTCTGTACTTGCACATCACTCGACAAAGAGGCCACAGAAAAGGAACTGTTCCCCCAACCCAAAGTCGCCACTTGTGCAGATCTAATTTTTTTAAGGTCCGCAGAAAAAAGCCTCAAATTCAAAAATGAATCATTTTGAAAAACTCTAGGATTCATTACGGTGATCACGGGCAGTATCTCAGCTCTTTTTTTCAACCCACTCTTAGTGGGAACGACCGAAGAGGATCCTTTACGAACTAAAAAGCCATTGCTCTCAAAGTAGGCTTCCACCAGTTCCTGCTCGATCATGATAAACAGGTAGGTTTTGAAAAGCCCCTCAGACCGCCCCCACCGAATCCCAAACCTGATTAACCTGATCCATGGTAGGTTCGGATGTACAAAATGCATCGCCGACTTCTTCCATGATCACAAAGCGGAGCTTCCCACGATCCACTTTTTTATCGGAATGCATCGCGACTTTTAAATTCTCAAGCTTGAGAGGTTCCATCAATCGATTTGGGAGCTGATAAGATTCAAGAAGGTTGAGTAAATTATCTTCAGGAAAAGACGCACACTTCCCCATAACTTTGGATAAACGAAGGGCACAGACTAATCCAATAGCCACGGCCTCTCCATGAAGATAGCTTCCAAAGCCAGCGACTTTTTCAATCGCATGCCCAAAGGTATGACCCAGGTTTAGGAGTGCCCTACCTCCATTTCCCTCATTCGATTCTCGTTCATC
>JAQCIX010000007.1 GCA_027593365.1 Verrucomicrobiota bacterium | reverse complement strand
CTAATTTATTGTTAACCCTTATTCGCAAGCAATTTAGTAATTCTTTGAGAAAGAAAATTACTGCAATCAAAACTATGCCTTGGAATAAAATTCCACCATCTCCAATTCCTCGAATAAAGACTTCATCAAGCACATACTGAATGACAGTGGGAGCAAGCACTGATAGAATGGTCATTGAGCATGCAAGCAGCAGGGTAATTATAAAAAGAGTTTTGTGGCAAATGAGATATTCACCGACCCTTGAGATAACTTTTGTTTTTTTAGATTGGCACATTATGTCAAATCGCTGTCATACTAACTTTCAAACCTGATTACAAACTTTGGAAAAAAATATCATAAATGACCCAACCGGAGAGACTCTCTTAGATCTTCCTTCTCCATACCAAGCACATCAGCCAAGTGGATTACTTCATTTACCAAGATTTATTGCTAAGATTAAAAAACATTTAGCAGGGGAATTGCCTAAAAGTTATCAGCGCAACTTCACTAAAGGCTTTGATGGTTTTCTTTGCTTGCATCTAAAAGTTGAACCAAAAGATGTAATTGATTGCGTGAAAAGCTCACATTCTGAGGAGAATCTTAATAAAAGCTTAATGGAGCTATTCCCCAAGGATCTAAGAACACACGAATGGAACCGAAGAGTTGTTCAAATTGGTATGTCTGATATGGCGTTGGAAAAATTAAAAGAAATTAAAGAAGGACTAGATGCAGGCGATCGAGAGGATTTACGATCTTTTGCAGATGTGATAGATTTCGATGAGCAGAAAATTACTTAAACCCTTTTTATTGTTAAGAGCGTAAAGTCATCACGGTCAGGATTTTGGGAGCAAAATTTATTAACATCCTGAACAATCTTTTGATTTATAGATTCAGGGTCCAAATCAGCATGGGCACAGAGTTTTTCTTTGAATCTTGAAAGTCCAAACTCCTCTCTTTCCATATTTGAAGCTTCGGTGACACCATCGGTATAGAGACTTAATAAGTCACCTGTGTTGAAATCTTCTTCCTGATCACGAATTAAATCATTAAAGAGACTGGGCTCAACCATACCTAGCGCCATGCCGGGTCCGCGTAATTCCGTTATCGTATTGTTTTTTACCAATAATCCTGGCTCATGACCAGCCCTAGCATAGATAATCTTATTCGTTTTAGTGTCAAAAGTTGCCATAAATAAAGTGATAAACATGTCTTTTCTGATACGAGGGAAGAGCTCTTCATTCAAAAGACAGAGGACCTCAGAAGGATTCCTACTTTTGTTGACCAAGTGCTTTAAATGGGTTTGGCAAAGTGCCATTAGTAGAGAAGCTGGGACTCCCTTGCCAGAGACATCTGCGACGCATATACAAAACTTGTGGGAAGACAGCTTGTAAAAGTCGTAGAAATCGCCTCCTACTTGAGCAGATGGAACATATTTCGCCCCAATTTCCAATCCCTTAATTGGAGGAAATTGGCGGGTTAGAAAAAGTTCTTGTACATCATGTGCCAAGCGAAGGTCTGCATCCATGCGCGTTTTTTCAAACCTGAGATTCATCGCATCAGAATTCTTGATGGCAAGGGCAGCTTGCTCACCAAGGGATTTTATCATGGAAAAATCAGTTTCACTAAAGGATAGTCCATTAGATGGATTGGCCACGGCGATCACACCCAGACAATCTTCGTCATGAACGAGGGGGGCAAAAATCATAGACCTAACGGACAGTGATTGATCCTGGTGCTTGATCACTCTTGGATCCTCTTTTGCATTAGGAATAAAAACCGGCTTTGCTGTTTTAGCAACTTCACCCACAATACCTTCTTCGGCTTCCAATATTTCGGAATTTAAAATCTTTTCAATAAATCGTGCCCTTGGGACATCATTTTCATTTTCCATGATTTTGATTGCCCGCTGAGGAGGGAATAACCCTTCTACAGCGACTCCCTTCAGCCTCCCGTTTGATAACTTTTCGTAGATACAGGCACTCATTGCACCAGTCGTAACGACTGAAGTATGAACGATTCTTTGGTACAATACTTTTCTTTCAACCCCCTCGCCAATCGCTTCTGCCAAGTTATGCATAAACTCAACAGCTAATTTTTTTTCCTGAGCCAGTTGGTTTTTTTGGTTGAGCAAATCCCTACGAATTAATTTCCACCTCCTACGAGCTACCAGCAAAATTGAAAGACCAATAGCACCACCACCTAAAAACCAAAATAAGAATTGCATCTTAAAAGAGAGTTTAGCTCATTCCTCTTTCTTTTGCTCAAGGTAGCTCACTACATCTGAAAAAACTTTAAGGTTTTTTTCATTTAAGTTCATCAAAGTCTTATGTGCTTTATAAATCGTTTCAGAACCTACTGAAGATGAGGAACCTTGAGCGAGTTGATCCAAATGCTCAGGGTTATGTATTTCTTCAGAACTGATTTCAGTAATTTGATGTATGCCTAAATTGCATACAGTTTCAAGGTTGCGACCCCTAAGGTTTAGGAGAACAAAGCTACCCCCATCTTGGTTTGATCGTATGTTTAAAGCAATACTGACCAAGATGCCGAGAAATGTACTATCCATCCCAGAGCAATCCTGAAAATCAATAATATATCTTTTCTGCCCTATCTTTGATTGTTCTTCGAAAAATTTCCGAAGAGGCTCGCAATTTAGATAAGTTGCTTTGTTGAAGACCTTAACCAAAGCCCGATCGGGCGTTACATGTACCCTGAAATTAGATTCCACTAATAGATGACTTAGGTATTAGTGGATGATTAAATGGGATTGAGAATTAATTGAGGGCTTCTTTGATTGCCGAAAAGTCAGGGAGCTGTTTGGGGTCATCAGATGACCATGCAAAGGTAACTTTTCCTTCAGCTGAAATCACAAAGGCAGATCGTTTTGAAACTCCTGCAAAACCAATGAAGTCTTCGTACAATACTCCGTAATCTTTAGACACTTCTTTATTAAAGTCGCTCAGAAGGGGAAAATTAAGTCCTTCTTTGAGTGCCATTGCTTCTTGTGCAAATGGGCTATCAACACTGATTGCAAGGACTTGAGCATTTACTTCTTCATAATGAGATAAATCATCTCTTACGGAACATGCTTCTGCCATACATACGCTTGTAAATGCGAACGGAAAAAAGAGAAGAACCACGCTAGATTTGCCTTCATAATCAGCTAGGGAAATATCCTTCAGACCATCTGGAGTTTTTGTCTTTAGGGTGAAGTTTGGTGCAACTGATCCGATTTCTAATGTCATTGTATTAAGGTAGTAGGGTTAAATTTCAGTTTTTATTAGGTAATAGTTGAAAAGTAACTTGCAAGCTGAATCATGGAAGAATTGAGTCAAAAGTTCTACTCATTCTTATCTCGTAGAATGTTTTGAATGTGGTAAACAGGTTTATTTAGGAAATGAAAAATTATTTTTTTGAAAATACCGAGGTTATCATTGGAGAAGAGGAGCTCTCGAAGAATATTCAAGATGGTCGAAAACTAAATGTGAAGTTCGGAGTAGACCCCACTCGGCCGGACTTAACTTTTGGGCACTTAGTTGTATTTAACAAGCTAAGGCAATTTCAGGATGCAGGGCATACCGCGATTTTATTAATTGGTGATTACACTGCGAGAATAGGTGATCCAAGCGGACGATCAGATCTAAGACCGGAATTATCTGAAAGTGAAGTGGAGAAAAATGCTGAAACTTATTTAGAACAAGCATTCAAAATATTGGATGAGGATAAGACTGTGGTTAGGCGAAACAGTGAATGGTTTAGCAAAATGGATTTCGCGGATGCATTATCTTTAACAAGGAGCATGACCGTAGCCCGCATGCTGGAGCGCGATGATTTCGAGAAAAGATTTAAATCTAATCAGCCAATTTCCATGGTTGAATTTATGTATCCACTGATCCAAGGCTATGATTCTATTGTATTAGAATCAGATTTAGAAATTGGAGGCAGTGATCAATTGTTTAACATGCTTGTGGGCAGGAACTTACAAAAAGAAAAGGGAATGAACTCACAGGCGGTCATGACTTTACCTCTATTGGTAGGATTAGATGGATCCAGAAAGATGTCCAAGAGTTATGATAATTACATCGCTTTTAATGATTCTCCCAAAGATATTTTTGGAAAAACTATGTCGATTTCAGATAAAGTAATGTGGGATTATTATCGACTGCTTTTGCTTAAAGAAAAAGAGGAAATCGAAAGTTTGAAAAAGACTCACCCGATGGAATCAAAAAAGCAATTAGCTAAACAGTTGACCGGTCTATTTTACGGTTCAGAACAAGCTGAAAAAGAATATGATTCCTTTTCTGAGGTTTTCTCCAAGGGAAAGGACCCAGAAGATATGCCTCAGTTTTCCCTTTCATCCCTTAAAATCGATTTATCCTCTTTAATAAATGTCTTAGGAGAAACAAAACTTTTTGAATCCAAGGGGCAAATTCGGAGAATGATCTCCCAGGGTGGGGTTAAGTTGGATGGTGAAAAAGTGGAAAACGCGGACTTATTGTTAGGTCCTATTGGGGAGAACGGAAAAATTATTAAAGCAGGAAAAAAGATTTTTATTAGAATAGTACCTTAATTCATGGGAAGCTGAACTAAGGAATGACTTTTTTCAAAAAAGCAGCAGTTTGGCTTTTTTTACTTTTTAAAAGGGATTTTATCGTCCCTTCATGCAAAATTTTCCCGCCTGATAAACCCCCTTTGGGACCAATTTCTATAACATAGTCAGCTTCAGCAATCAAATCGACATCATGTTCGATTACCACAACGGTGTGACCATCATCCACCAGCTTATGCAGGAGGAAGGTTAGTTTTTCGCAATCTTGAGGGTGCAATCCAATCGTAGGTTCTTCCAAAACATAAAAATTCTTTTTAAGATTTGAGTTTCTTTTGCTTTTTAATTCAATCCCCTTGGCTAATTCTGATGCGAGTTTAAGTCTTTGGGCCTCTCCCCCTGAAAGAGTGGGAGAAGTTTGGCCTAATTTTAAATAACCTAACCCTGTTTGGGTCATGAGAGAAAAGGTCTTACAGAGAACCTCATCGAAGTGAAAGAAAACTTCAGCTTCTTCAAAAGTCATCTCTAAGATTTCAGCAATATTTTTCCCATGCCAACGCAATTGAATTAACTCATCTTTGTAACGCTTACCTAAGCATTGTTCGCACTTAATGTAAGAGTCAGGCAAAAAGTTCATTTCAACCTTAATCACTCCTGCTCCTTTGCAATTTTCACATCTGCCACCTTGGACATTGAATGAAAAGTCCCCAGATGAGAGTCCAAGTACTTTTGCTTCTGGTAAGTTTGAAATGAGTTCTCTTATCCTAGACCATACGCCTAAATAAGTTGCGGGGGTGGAGCGGGAAGTTTTTCCAATCGGTGCTTGGCTAACTTCAATTGCTTTCCTGAATAAATTACCATTCGATAAATTAAATTGATTCGATTGGATTCTTTTCGAGTTCTCTCGAATCGATCTTTCAACTCCTTGAAAAACCACTCCTCGAATTAAGCTCGATTTACCTGCTCCAGAAACCCCACAGCAAACAGTTAGCTTGGCCATTGGTATTTTAACACTGACATTCTTAAGATTACGGAAATTGACTTTCGATACTTCAAGGAATTCTTTCTCCTTATTTTGCTTAACAGAGGGTAGGTTTCGCCAGAATCCTCGAATTGGATGCTTCATTCCATTGGACAGGTACTTAGCCGTTTGGGAATGCCCCCTTTTAGTCAGCTGCTTGGGTGTACCTTTTTCAACTAGCATTCCACCATTTTCACCAGCTTTGGGGCCGATTTCTATGATGTAATCGGATTGCAAAATTGTTTCCATATCATGCTCAACGACGAGCAATGAATTCCCTTTTTCTTGTAAATTTCGTAACGAATTGATCAGCTTTTGATTATCTGAGGGATGAAGCCCAATCGAGGGTTCATCTAACACATACAAGACCCCGGAGAGGTTCGACCCGAGTTGCCCGGCAAGTCTAATTCTTTGAGATTCACCGCCAGAGAGAGATGCTGTTTCTCGATCAAGTGAAAGATAGTCTAGGCCAACATTTTCCATGAAACTTAATCGTTCATTTATATCTGGTAAAATAGCATCAATGATTTTTTTGTTTTGTTTGGTAACGACTAAGTCATTTAAAAAATCCCTAATTTCACAGGGAGATAAAGAAAGAAGTTTAGGTAGGGAATAAGTGTGCTTCTTTCTTGATTTGAGAAATACATTTCTGCCGATTTCACTGAGTCTCTCTCCTTTGCAAGTGGGGCAAATATCCCCATCGACTATCTTCCACCAATCTCCGCTGGCTGGAAGCTCTTCCTTCATCCAGTCATATATTTTGCCATAACCTTTGCAGGATGGGCACCACCCACGAGGAGAATTCCATGAAAGCAAAGATGGCTCAAGATCTGGATAAGATACTCCTGTACTAGGGTCTGATTTACGTATCGAGAACCACTCATTTTCACCTTTTGAAGAAATAAGTAGGCATCTCCCCTTACCAATATCTAAGGAATATTTAACTAAATCTTCAATGACTTTCGGCTTTTGATTCAAACCGATTTCGTTTACGAGGACTTCGACATCATGAAGACGGAAACGATCCAGTCCCTTAAAATTATCGGTAGAAAAGATTTCTCCATCGCATCGAACAGATTGAAAGCCCTGTTCTCTTGCCCAATTGACGAGAGGTTTATGATGCCCTTTTCGGTTGGTTATCAGGGGAGCGAAGAGTTGTGCTCTAGAGGTTCCTTTGATTTTACCGATGATTTTTCGATAAATTTGCTGCGGAGTTGAAGCTATTAAAGGGCTTCCATTGATTGGACTACACTGAATGCCAACCCTAGCATACAAGAGTCTTAAGTATTGTGCGATTTCAGTGATAGACCCGACCGTAGATTTTTTCGAACCTCGATGAATTCTTTGCTCGATTGCAACTGTAGGAGAAATCCCACTGATTAAGTCGACCTTAGGTTTGCCAATTTGCTCTACGAATTGCCTGGCGTAAGAAGACATAGATTCCATAAAGCGGCGCTGCCCTTCCGCAAATATTACATCAAAAGCCAGAGAAGATTTTCCTGACCCTGACGGTCCCGTTACAACCACAAATTGGTTTGATGGAATATTAATACTTAGGTTTTTGAGATTATTTTCATGGGCTCCGATGACTTCGAGGTCTTTTTTAGTATCAAAATTTGAAATGCTTTTTTGATTTCCGTCCTTTTTTCTCTTAAGGCAAGCCTCGTTGCTGTGGGAGGAATTTAATAATCTGGATGTCGGAGTGTTGAGTCTTTGTAAGGACAAAGGGGACCCATTCGCAATAACCTTACCTCCTAACTTGCCTGCTCCCGGGCCGAGTTCTAGGATCCAGTCCGATTGTTGAAGCACCATGGAGTGATGCTCAATAACTAAGAGCGAATTCCCGCTCTGGGTAATTTTTCTTAGGCAGTTTATAAGTTGCTGGACATCAGAAAGATGGAGGCCAGTCGTGGGTTCATCTAAAAGAATGAGGGTAGATTTGTTTCCTGCCTTCAGTGGACTCATGAATTTGACCAACTTTAACCTTTGGGACTCTCCGCCCGATAAAGTATTCAGAGGTTGCCCCAGTCTTAAATACCCCAGACCTAAATCTATGAGTAGAGAAAGTTTTTTATGGGTTTTGGGAAGATGCGTAAATCTTGATTGGGCTTCAGATACCGTAAGGTTAAGAGTTTCTGAAACATTAAGACCATCGAGGCGAATTTCTAAAAGTTCTTCTTTGAAACGTGATCCATCACAAAGAGAACATGGCACAGAAATATCAGGAAGGAATTGCATTTCAATAGTTTCATAACCCAACCCTGAGCATGCATCACAACGACCGTTTCCAGAGTTAAATGAAAAGTCCGCTGCATAAAACCCTGAAGCTTTCGCCTGCTCCGTCCGCCCAAATGCTTCCTTAATGGGGTTCCATGCATCCACAAATAAAACGGGGTTTGATCGAGGGGACTTCGCTACTGTTGATTGGTCAATTAAAATAACCTCTTCAAGGGGAATTTCACTTTTTACCCAACCTTTGGGCGAACCAGCTATAAGTTCCTTGTAAATCACATCGTGCATCAGAGTTGACTTTCCGGAACCCGATAAACCTGATATGCAGGCGAATAAACCAAGAGGAATCTTTACCTCGAAGTTTTGCAAATTATTGATGGTGGCGTTTTTAATTTGGAGGTTATTTGGATAAGTCGCTTGAGGGGTTTTGGGCAATCGTAATGGTTTATTCGAAATCGTGCCTAACCACTTCCCGGTAGGGGATTTTTTAGACCGTAAAATTTCTCCTACGGAACCATTGAAGATAATTTCTCCTCCTGATGTACCAGGCTGAGGACCGATTTCAATGACCCTATCCGCTGCCCTGATTACCTGTTCATCATGCTCTACAACGCAGACAATATTTCCAGATGAAGCTAAGTCTTTAAGGATTTTTACCAAGCGACCAATATCTTGGTTGTGAAGACCAATGGTCGGCTCATCCAACGCAAAGAGGGTATCAGTTAGTCCGGCACCCAAACATGCAGTTAAGTTAATTCTTTGAGTTTCTCCTCCACTAAGGCTTCTCGATGAGCGACTTAAGCTCAAATATTCCAAGCCTACATCTCTTAAGTATCCAAGCCGTGTACGAATTGCATCCAGAGGTAAATCTATTTTCGGGTTTTGAGTGGATTGGATTTTTTGAAGCAAATCAGATAAATCGCTCAGGGGCATAGAATAAAGATCCGACAACGAAAGGTTATTCCATCTCCAAAATTCGGTTTCCATTTTAAATCTAGAACCCTTGCAATCTGGGCATTCAAAGTATCCTCTGTATTTGGAAAGAAAGACCCGGACATGCATTTTGTAAGTCTTTTTTTCTAGCCACTTAAAAAAACCGTTGATTCCGTACCAGCCACCATCCTCCTCTTTGTATTGAGGATCTCCATGCCATAAGAGTTCCTTTTTTTTATCTGATATTTTTCCCCAAGGTTGATCTGGGTTAATTTTATAATGACCACATGTATCTAGGAGATCTTGTAAGCAGTTTTTGTATACCTTGCCCTCAAAAGGTTTAATGGCTCCTTGTCTGATCGTTAAGGAAGGGTCAGGAACTACAAGTTGGGGGTTGATCTCAATCACCTTCCCAAACCCTTTGCATTTTACGCATGCCCCAACAGGGGAATTGAATGAGAACGAACCGGGGCCGAGTTTAGAATATTTTTTACCAGTCTTCGAAGACCTCAGGCCTTCATGTAAATTCATCAGAAGGTTCCCATTTTGAGATCTTACTTCAGAAAGACCTTTCCCTAATTCTAAAGATAGACTGATGGCATCGGAAACGCGGGAAAAGTTTTTTTGGTTTACGCAAACTTGATCCACAACGACGAAAGCAGATGATTCACACCAAGAATGATCTGCTAATTCCTCGATTCGAGGAAACTGATCATTGACCATGATCCTAGAATGCCCAGCTGTAACTAAGAATTCCAAAAAGTCAGTTTCATTAAGATTTCCACGATTTATCCAAAAGCCAAATACAATGGTTTGATTGATCAATTTTGCTAAGCAGGATCTAGCTTGAGTAGAGGTATTTTCTTCCGAGATAATTTCACGGGGATGATCCGGATCATGCAATTTTGCTACTTGAGAAAACCACACTTTGAAATAGTCACACAGTTCAGTCATGGTACCTACCGTTGATCTAGAGTTCCGAATTGAGTTTTTCTGCTCAACTGCAATGGAAGGTCTAGCGTTCGTCATGGACTCAATGTGAGGTCTAGGTAGAGCTTCCATGAACTGCCTGACATAGGGACTGAATGTTTCTACATACCTCCTTTGTCCCTCCGCGTGTAAGACATCAAAAAGTAGGGTTGATTTTCCCGTTCCACTTAGACCGGTGATCACGGTAAATTCGCCTGGATAAAGTGAAAGGTCTACTCCTTTCAAGTTGTTTTGCCGAGCACCCTTCAGAATGATGGGTTTTGATTTGGTCTTCATGATCAATACCTAATGACAAAAACAAAAGGAGCAAGACGCTTAAAAATGGCGTCCCGTAGGGGATTCGAACCCCTGTTGCCGGGATGAAAACCCGGTGTCCTGACCTGGCTAGACGAACGGGACCAAACACACAATAATGGGAATCCTCTTATGAATCGCAAGACCAATCTCTAAATTATTGTCTGTTAAAACCAGACTCTCAGAGTTTGACATTAGGCTACGATGCTTTACTTTTTACTCTTTGTCATGAAATCAACCTACAATCCATCCAAACTACGCCGAGCCAGAAAATTTGGGTTTCGTAAGCGTAATCAAACTAGTGCAGGTCGCAAGGTGCTACAAAACCGTCGTCGTAAAGGCAGAGCGAAACTCACGGCTTCGGTGCTTCCCCGTTTTCGTTAACTCGTAACTACTTATCTTGCGTGAGCTACAATCTTTCACGCATGGAAAGATTGTCCCGAAACTCAGATTTTTTAAGAATTAAAAATCATGGGATTTCCTTTAAACAAAAACCATTTTGGTTACAAATTGATAACCGCCAGGGGTTGACTCGAAAACTTGGCATAATTGCGACAAAGCGTTTAGGTAATGCGGTCTGTAGAAACAAGGCCAAGCGCCTCGTAAGAGAACTTTATCGCAAAAGTAAAGATATGCTTCCCAATTCTTGTCAAATAGTGGTTGTACCCAAGAAACCAATTTTCAAAACTGATTTCACTTACTTAGAAGCTTCCTTTAAACAGACTCTTGTTCAGGCAGCAAAGAGACTATGAAAAATTATTTAATAGGTGTTGTTTTTCTTGTATTAGCTTTTTATTTGATTTGGGAGCAGGGATCCCAACCGGTTGATAGAAAGAATTACCCTGTAATTAGCCAAAACGAGATTCCGTCAGTCGATCAAGCTTCAGAAGGTAATCAAACATGGAAGGGAGGTCAAAGCAATGCAGGCACCCCTACCAGTTTTGCATCTAATGGATTAGGATTAAAGCCTGCCAATGAGTTAGGCGATGAAATCCTGACCCCGGGTTTATCCACTGATCTATCTTCCCTCGTATTTTCCAATCATACAGGTAGCATTCGCTCTATCCAATTGCACAAGTCGGATAGGCTAAACAAGGCATATGATTTAAACCACTCACAGAACCCTCTCCTTGGAATTGCCCTCGAAGACAATCAAGGAAATTTAATCTCCCAGGGATTACCAAATCCTAGAGGGTTTGAAATTGTTGAGGAAACTGCAGGAAGAGTTGTTTTTCGCTGGGTATCAAGTGAAGATTTACAGATTGATCGTATCTACGAACGGGACCCAAATAATGGATATCTTATAAATCATCGTACTATTTTTAAAAACTTGAGGAATGCTCCGATCGCGATCGATCGGGTACGAATGTTTTTAGGTTCAAGCTTTCAAATTCCTCGTATGTATAACCCTTTTGATCAGGCTTCTACTTATCTGAGTGTAGGTTATTACAACGATGGGGCTCCTCTAGCTGAAGGTTGTTCTTGTGCAACCTGTAGTGGTAGAATTGATGGAGAGAAAGAAGAATTTTTTCAATTAAACGAGATGGGACCAAGTGGTAAAATTCAACCACGCAGGTTATCCAAAGTAAAGTGGGCATGCGTTAATAATCAGTTTTTTGTAAATATACTTAAACCGGAATCTGAACTCACAGATTTTCGAGTCATGGGTGAGTCTGTTCAAAAAATAACCTCAGATGATGGGAAGGAAATTCTCGGAATTAGCGGGGCAGTCTCCTTTCCTTTGGGTATTCTCAAGCCTGGTGAGCCAAAAGAATTCTCATTCAGTTTGTATGCTGGACCAAAAGATTATGTGGAACTCTCTAAGCTGTCCTCAGAACAAAAAAAGGTTATGCAGTTTGGTATTTTTTGGTGGATTTCAGAACCGCTTAGCTGGAGTTTAAATAAACTTAGTGCTCTTTTGGGCAGCTATGGATTTGGTATTATTGCGTTAACCATTTTAGTTAAACTCATCCTTTGGCCTTTAACTGCCCAAGCCACTCGGTCTCAAAAGAAGATGCAGGCACTCCAAGGTCCGCTCTCTAAACTAAGGGAAAAGCACAAGGGAAGTCCGCAAAAACTGAATCAGGAAATGATGAAGTTTTACAAGGAGCACAAGGTTAATCCATTTGCCGGATGCTGGCCTATTCTTATTCAAATCCCAATTTTCTTGGGAATGTTTTGGATGCTCAGATCGGCAGCAGAGCTTTATGGGCAGCAATTCTTATGGGCAACGGACTTATCCGAGCAAGACAATGTAGCGATGCTTCAAGGCTTTTCTTTAAACATTCTCCCTATTTTTATGGTTATCACGCAATGGTATCAAATGCGCTTAAACCCGATGCAGCTTGGTCCCGAAATGAGTGAAGCTCAAAGAATAAATGCCAAAATGATGAGGTTTATGCCCTTCATGTTTTTGGTATTTCTCTACTTTTTCTCTTCTGCCCTAGTTCTGTATTGGACTGTGCAAAATATCATGACGATTTTACAAACCTTGCTCACGAAGAACTCCGTTGATTTGCCGAAAATTGCCATAGATCCGGATGATTCATCTGATAGTGATGACACTAAAACCAAGAAAAATAATAAATCTGAAGATTATCAAGAATTAGATGACGAGCAGACGAAACACCGCAATCTTCTTGGCTTAAAAATTAAGGGCAAGATTGATTTATCGACCCTTGAGTACAGGTATAAGGAAAGAATGAAAAACTATTCACCTGAAAGATTATCAGCTATGTCAGAACAAAAGAAAACGCTTGCGGAGGAAAAGCGTGACAAGATTAAAGAAGCTTATAAATCTTTAAAGGAAGAACTAGAAAAAAAATCATAAGTGTAGCAAATTTTTAAGTAAATTTTTCTCATGTCAGGACACAGTAAATGGGCAACAACTAAGAGGCACAAAGCTGCGGTTGACGCCAAAAGAGGCAAAATCTTTAGCGTTATCAGCAAAGAAATTTCCTTAGCCACCCGAGACGGAGGGAAAGATCCAGAATTTAATCCGAGACTAAGAACGCTTATACTCAAAGCGAAGCAATCCAATATGCCGTCTGATAACATTGATCGTGCGATCAAGAAGGGAGCAGGAGAACTCGGAGGAATAACCATAGAAGAGCTGCTTTATGAGGGATATGCACCGGGCGGGGTCGGATTGATTGTTGAGGTTACTACGGATAATAAAAACCGTTCTGCTTCGGAGGTTAGAAGTACTTTCTCCAAGGGAGGAGGAAATCTCGCTGGCGTAGGTGCCCTAGCCTTTAATTTTAAGCGCAAAGGACAATTTCTTTTGGCTTTAGAAAAAATAGCTGAAGATGAATTAACCGAACTTGCTTTGGAAAATGAAGCCGAAGATGTGCTTATCGAGGATGATCACTATGAGGTCATTTGTGAGGTGAGTGAATTTGATCGATTGGCAGAAGCATTTGAAAATAAGGGAATCGAGCCGGACTCCTCTGAACTCGCCTATATCCCCAACACTTTAGTTACGATTGAAGACGAGGAAACGGGTCGTAAAATTTTGAATCTAATTGAATCTTTGGAGGATTTAGAGGATGTAAAATCTGTTCATGGAAATTATGACATGAACAAAGCTTTATTGGATAAACTTTCCTGATAACTTGAATATCTAAGCCTGAAAAGGCGTTCTTTCAAATAATGCCTGCTTCCAGTCCATACCTGAACCATCCAAAAGAAATTGGATTGGTTAAAGAAGAGACATTCGTTAGTGAAACCCCATTCAAACTGACCAACGGAGCTTGCCTGGATCGGATTGAACTAAGGTATGAGTGCTACGGAAAATTAAATGCCCAAAAAGATAATGCAATTTACATATGCCATGCATTAACTGGCGATCATCATGTCGCTGGTATTTACCATGAGGCAGATGAAAAACCAGGCTGGTGGAACCATGTGGTTGGGCCAGGTAAGCCCATTGACACGAACCGTTTCTTTGTGCTGTCTTCAAACTGCCTAGGTGGATGCAGGGGATCTACTGGGCCTGCAAGCGAAAACCCCAATGGGAATGAAGCCTCGATGGGAGGAAACTTTCCTGATCTTTCGATTTCAGATATGATTCATGCCCAGAAAGCTTTGATCGATCATTTTGGGATTTGCCAATTACATGCCGTGATCGGTGGAAGCATGGGGGGCATGCAGGCTTTGCAATGGATCGTGGAGTATCCTGGTTTTGCCAAAAATGCGATTATTATTGCTGCTACTGCCAAGCACAGTGTTCAAACGCTTGCTTTTAATGAAGCAGGAAGGTGCTCAATCCGTGGCGATTTAGCTTGGGAAAAAGGTAATTACGAAAAAGGTGCAGGTCCCCGTAAAGGGTTGTCGGTTGCCCGAATGATGGCACACATTACCTATCTATCTGATATTGGTATGGAAGAAAAGTTTGGCGGGGATCGTAGATTGGACCCGACTAAGGAATTTGAATTTAGTGTGCAGGGCTACCTTGATTACCAAGGTAAAAAATTTGTTGATAGGTTTGATGCAAATTCATACCTAAAGCTTACAGAGGCTTTGGATCGCTTTAATCTTGTTGGAGAAAATGGCCTTGAGGATGCCGTTTCTCAAGTGAATACGAGAACACTCGTTATCGCTTTCTCGAGTGATTGGTTGTACACCCCCAAACAAAATAAAGATATTGTTGATGCTCTTTTAAAAGCTGGGAAAAATGCGTCTTATTTGGAGATCAGTCATTCCCATGGTCATGATTCTTTTCTGATCGATTCAGGCCCATTTCTTGGGTCGCTTGCCAGTTTCTTACAAACAGATGATTCTGTAAAAGATCAAAGCAATGAGGTCGATGGGTTTAGAAAGATAAGAAATCGGTACGACGTTAAAAAAGAAGTAGATTTTCGTGCCATCGATGATTGGGTACTGGCCAAGGATAAGATTTTAGACCTTGGTTGTGGCAGAGGCTTGCTTTTGGAGCATCTCCGGGAAACTAAGGATGTTCAGGGGTTAGGTGTTGATTGGAAACTTCGTAACGCCATCTCTTGCGTTTCCAGAAAAGTACCTGTCTACCAAGAAGAAATTTTAACCGCACTTTCTAAGTGTAACAACAACTCTTATGATTGGGTTATTTTTTCAAGAATGGTTGAAACACTACCCGAGCCGGGTTGTATTATAAAAGAAGCACTTAGAGTGGGTCGAAAAGTTGCAATTAGTTTTGTGAATTATGGGTATTGGAGAAATCGTTGGAATTTTCTCCTCAAGGGTTGTCGTATTCGTAATGAAGTATACCCTCATGAATGGGAAAGTAATCATCTCAGTAACCATTTTTCGATTCATGAATTTGAAGAATTTTGCAAAAGATTACAGGCTTCGGGAATTAAATTAAAACTGGGCCGAAAGCTTTTTTACCGTGGTGATTGGGTTAGAAAATGTGATTTTCTTCCAAACCTTCGAGCGGGGTTGGCAATCTACGAAATAATTAGTACCGAAGATTAATTTTTCCCACGGTTCCATCTGTAGGCAGATGCATACCCCCATACGAGTCCAACAGCGAGACCTCCTGCATGAGCCCAATTTGCTACACCGCCAAACATTCCGGTAAAGCAAAGAAGAAAAAACCCAAACATGATCATTGCGACCGTGGGGTCTAACCTGAAGCCATCCGCTGGGTCGAGGCGATTTTTTATCCAGACATAACCAAATAGTCCATAAACTACCCCAGACATTCCTCCGAAAGCTGGTCCGGAAAATACAAATTGAAAAAGATTGGATGTAAGGGCGATCAAGAGAAGAAATGTGATAAAGAACTTGGGCCCTTTTCGTCTTTCAATTTGGCTCCCTAAGTCATGTAGCCAGAACATATTAAACAGGATATGCAAAAAATTAAAGTGAAGGAAAATAGGTGTAAAAAACCTCCAGACTTCACCATTGGCAATTTCTGACAATTGACCATTCACTTTCTCGGAAATAAAAAGGCCACCAACGATCTCGGTATTTTTCCCCATACCAGAGACGAGAAATACAGCGACACAAGTTATAATAATTGATAAAGTTATAACTCCTGGAGAAAGATCAACTTTATGCCATTTTTTTCCTAAGTTATGTTCCTTGTACCCTTGTCTATTGAAAGAAATATTTGGTTTCTTGATAATTTCTTTTTTGGGTACTTCGGAGAATTTGGAGTTTTCTGGATTTGCCTGAAATTCTATCAAGTATGAGTTTGCCAGGGCCATACGATCTTCATCTTCAACCCAAACTTCGGTCAACTCTTGTTCTTCCGATCCAGCTTTTTCAAGGGAAGATTCAATGCCCTGCTTTTTCAAGAAGTTCCAAAACTTCAAGGCATGATTTTCTGAATTAAATTGAGCGATACATCTCATCTATAAAAATATTTAGTAAAAAGGAATTCTTTCATAGGGTAAAAAGGCTTGAAGGAGAAGTTGTTTCAATTTGCATTCGATGAAAACTCAAGAGACAAGGATCCGTTTTCTTCGATTTTAGCTCGGATAACATCACGCTTTAAGTGGTCCAGCATCTTTTCTTGTGATAACTTTAAAGTAACTGCCTTCATTTTTTTTAGGTGCGGATCAATTGGAAAGGAATAAGGATCTTGGAATCGAAAGCGTTCTGAACTTCTTATGTGCCATGAACTTTTTTTGCGGTAATCTTGGTCGATTGTTTTGGCTTTCTTGAGCAGGCTATTTTTTTGATTTTCTAGTGCTTTGGATTGTATGGATTTTAGAATTTTCAGAGACTCTCCTACCTTATTCATCGATAGAAGGGTGCGTGCTTTTGAAATCATTATGTAATCAATTTCATCTTCAGTTCTTGGTCCAAATTCATTCAATAGAACCTCCCAGGCAGCTAATGCATTTTCATGCATCGTATGGTTAAAATCAAAAAAACTCTGAGCAAACCTCAATTGGTAATCGAAGTTTTGTGGATCTAGAGCGACAGCTTCCTTGAAGCATTCATGCATGAGAACCAAAAGCTTCTCGTGATCCTCAATCCCTTCTAATTCGTTTTGAAAAAGAAAAATGAAGTTACCTAAATCAAAATGATATACTGGTTCAGCCGGAGAAAGTCTTGTGGTCATAAGTAAAAAAGGAAACGCCTCTAATGGTTTTCCTTTTTCGACCAAAAAGTTTCCTATAAACTGTTTGACTACAGCAATATTCGGATTGATTTGATCCGCTTTAAGAAATAAATCCAAAGCCGCTTCCTTTTGATCTGTTCGGGAAAGAAATTTTCCGAATAAAATGTAACCGTTTAGATGTTTTGGATTACCAAGTAGAAAGTTTTCATACCAAGTCACGATCTCTTGTGCTTCTCTTGTCAAGGCACCCTCTGTCCAATCTTTGCCATTTTTAAAAAGTTTTTCTTGTCTAGCGATGATTTTGGATAGCTCCAGGTCCGCAAGACTAGTGATTTGACCATAAGTTTTTGTTGGGTTGAACAAAAGAATTGAATACGCAGAAAAATAAAAGGCAGTGAGAAATCTGATCATTTGATTCCACCCATCTTTGCTAAAGCAATCAACCTTTCAAGCTTGGAACTTATTTCACTTAGACTAAGCTCAAGGGAGCATTCGAATTATGAAGAAAATATTCACCTTACTCATCGGTATTTTCATGTACCATAATTGCTTTTGTGAGGAGGTTTGGACACCATCCCTAACTTACGATCAGGTTGTATTGAAAGCAAAATCCGGCTCCCCTTACTACATGGGTTTATTGGGAATTTTCCTTCGATCTGGGGAGGCGGGTTGTTCGGTTAATTTAAGTGCAGCTGAGCAGTGGTCGAAAGCAGCCTTAAAGAAAGGGCACCCTTTTGGCTCTTATAATTTAGCTAATCTTGCCATGCTTGACGGAGATTTTGCAGAAGCTACGAGACTTTATCAGGATGCTGCGTTACTCTTACAAAGGAGAGCATCTGAGGGCGACCCTGTGGCGATGTATTGTATGGGTGAAATTGATTTTCAGGTTCTTCCCACAAATGTTTCCCGGGCTCTGGATCTATTTCAAAAATCAGCAGATGCTGGTTACCCACAGGCACAGGCCACAATTGGTGCCCTTTATCTTAAAGGGTTACCTGGTATTCTAGAACGAGATCCAGACAAAGGAGTTTCTCTTTTATCGGAAGCGGTGCGGGCAAAGTCTCTGACAGCCAGATTTAATCTTGGAATGGCTTACTACAATGGAGACGGGGTTAGTCAGGATTCTGTTAAAGCTGCCCAGTGGTTACAAGTTGCAGAAAAACAAAATTTTGCAGAAGCACAATATGTTTTAGGTCGCCTTCTTACTGAAGGAGATGAAAAGCTTTCTAAAAACCTTAGTCAAGGGATCTATTTTTTGCGAAAAGCTGCGGACCAAAACCATAAATTAGCGAAATCTTATCTGGAAAAAATGGGGAACCAGGGCTCGGATCCTATTAGTGAACAACAAATAACAAGTGATTCACCAGCAAGTCCATCTATGGGAGATCGTCAACGAATTCAGTTAGCCCGAGAGTATTACACGGGTATTGGAAAAGCTAAAGATTATGAAAAGGCTTTTCAGATATTATTACCCTTAGCCAAAGGTGGTTACCCAGAAGCAGCCCGAATGGTCGGGCTAATGAAGCTGTCCGGAAAAGGTACATCCAAAAGTCCCAAAGAAGCCAAACAATGGTTGTCCGTTGCCGCTCAAAAAGGTGATCTCTCTGCTCAAAAGATGCTCAAGCAGTATAGCTCTCTATTCGATTAAAATTATCTTTGCCGCCAATCTGGGTAATTTGTTGGCTGAAAATTAAATCCGATTAAAATCTTAATCAGGTGGAATCTATCAAAAATCTCCCAGTTTTTAAGGAATTTCAGTGTATTCGGGATGCTTGGGCAAAACATAGACATTTAGTTCTAAAATCTCCGACTGGTTCAGGGAAATCGATTGCCCTCCCCTTTTTGCTAGCTGAATCTGGGTTAGTCGGGGGCAGGATTTTGGTTAGCCAACCGCGAAGAATTGCAGCCAGGACACTGGCAAAGCAAGTTGCTCACTTAGCTAATTGGACTATGGGACAGGAAGTTGGGTATGAGGTTCGTTTTGAGAAACAAAGCTCTCCAAGAACTCAAATTCTTTACGCAACCGATGGTATTGTCCTGAACAAGCTTCTTAGCAGAAATGGGTTGGAGAATCTGGAGGTACTTATCTTAGATGAATTTCACGAAAGAAGTGCTCACATAGACCTTTGCCTTACTCAGGCAATAAGACTTTGTGAATCTTACCCCAAGTTGAGGATTATTGTAACTTCTGCCACTCTTGATCTGGGGAAAGTCACTAATTTTATTCCCCATTCGGTTCCCTTGGAGTTAACCGGGAAAAGCTTTCCTGTAGAAATTGAGCACAAAGCTATTCCTAGTCAAAATACCATATGGAAATCAGTCTCGGACCTTCTGCCAAAGCTCTTGAATAAGTTTGATGGAGACGTCCTTATTTTCATGGATGGTGCTTACGAGATAACTAAAACGATCCAAGCGATTTTAGGCTGCCCTTGGTCGAATGGCATCGAGGTTAGGCCGCTCTTTGGCGATCTTTCAGTAGAAAAGCAAGATTTAGCTCTACAACGATCAAAGAATCGAAAAATTATTGTTAGTACAAATATTGCTGAGACTTCTCTCACGATCGAGGGAATCACGGTTGTGATCGATACAGGCAAAGCAAAAAAAATGCGTTTCGATTCAAAGCGTGGTATTAATGTGTTACTGAGTGAACCGATTAGCAAAAGTTCTGCAGATCAGAGAGCCGGAAGAGCAGGACGACTTAAACCTGGGTATTGCTTGAGATTATGGTCGAAATCCGTGCACGATAACCGGCCCGATTTCGATTCTCCAGAGATCTCATATATTGATTTAAGCGAAATTTATTTAAATTTAAGATCAGCGGATATTAAGCTCGAAAACATCAAACTTCTTGATCCTATCTCTCAGGAAGCTATCAGCGATGCACAAGAAAAACTTCAATCACTGGGAGCGCTAAACCGCCATTTTGACTTAACTCCTCATGGGGAACAAATGAGTAATTTACCGATCCACCCAACTTGGGCACATGCATTACTTATTGCCAAAGAGAATGATGCAGTACCAGTAATCGCATTACTTTTGGCTATTTTAGATGGCCGTTCTTTTGTACAATCTGGCAATTTGGTGGACTTTTATCAGATGCGGAAACCAAGATCAGATATTTATTGTTTACTTTTGGCATTTGAGGAAGCGAATCGAAGAAATTTTTCTGTTTTTGAGTGCCGAAAGGTCGGAATCAATGGTGCCCGCTGCCAAGAGATTGCTAAGGTCGCTCAGATGTTATGTAATTTAGTGGGTCATTCCTTTAATTTAGTCCTAAATCAATATGAATTTTTAGCCAAGGCACTGCTCCAGTGTTTCCCAAACCAAGTTGCGTATTTGGTTAGTAACGGGCAAAAAATTTATCAGGATGTAAATGGAAGAAAATTACATTTAAGTCATCAGTCTGTGGTCGGTACCGAAAAATTTGTTTTAGCCTCACAAATTTTAGAGAAGAAGGTGAAGGGAAGAATTACCTTAGAGATGGAAAGCGTGAGTGGTTTAGATGAATCTTGGATAAGAGAGTTTTTCTCCACTAAAATAATTCATAAAGAAGAAACATTTCTAGATCTTTCGACAAGAAGAGTTGTTAAACGAAGTACAGAAGGATGGGGCGGTTTTGTTTTGTCGATCTCAGAAACAGAAGAAGTTGGTCAGGATGAAAAAACCAAGGCTTATGCAGAAGCACTACAAAGGGGAGACTTGAAGCTTAAGAATTGGAACGCACAAGTAGAAACATTTTTAGATCGAAAAAGCTTTTTAGCTTCTAAGTATCCGGAATATGAAGTCAGTCGTTTCGATGAAGATACGAAGTTTCTTTTTTATCAGGAATTATGCGTAAAGGCTTCGACTTGGAGAGAAATTAAAAACTTAGAAATCTATCAGCCTCTCTTAGAGTGCTTTAGTTCTGAAGAGCTAAAACTCTTGGATGAAGCAGTTCCAGCAACCATTGATTTGAAGATGGGACGTAGACCTTTTCCATTAGATTATTCTTCTAAAAATGAGGTAGTATTGAGAGTGATCCTTCAAGATTTATATGATGTATTGGAGCACCCATCGATTGTTTTTGGAAAATACCCATTGGTATTGGAAATATTAGCACCTAGCCGCAGACCAGTCCAAAGAACATCCAATTTATTAAACTTTTGGAAAACGAGTTATCCCGTTGTCCGAAAAGATTTGGCGGGTCGTTACCCAAAGCACGAATGGCGTTAGCTAAAATACAGTTCAATCGTAGAGTATTGGAATATCTTTGGAGGTTAGGCATCAAAGTTCCCCTTCGTAATACCCGAGTTAAAGGCTGGTTTGGAGAGTGGATTGCAAGAGACTATTTGATCAGCAAAAAATTTAAAATTATTCATAAAAATTGGCATAGTCCTTATGATGTAAGAAAAGAAATTGATTTAATTGCAATGGATGATGAGTGCTTAGTGTTTATTGAAGTTCGGGCTCGATCTCAATCTGCCATCAATAGCGGATATTTTTCTTTAAATCATAGAAAGAGAAAATCTCTTCTTTGTGCATTTAATGACTTCTTAAAGAAGCATGATGGGCAATTTCCAATCTATCGTTTTGATGTAACTGAGGTAGATTTGGGACCATGTTGGGGAAAAGTATTTCATCATGAAAACGTTTCCCTCTTTCCATAGTAATTTACACCTCGTATTGTGGCTGGCTCATGACAAATTTCAGTAAAAGAACCATTCCTCCAACCGTAATGGTCATTTTTGGTGCATCGGGAGATTTAACTTCGCGCAAATTGGTTCCCGCTCTCTTCAATCTTTCTATCGATAAATTGCTTCCAGAGAACTTCTTTTTAATAGGATATGGCCGGAAGTCTGTTGAAAATGAAGAGTTCAGAAATACACTCAAGAAATCTCTCAATTCTTATTCTCGTAGACCGGTTGATGAAAAGGTTTGGAGTAAATTAGAACCCAATGTGTCTTTTCATAGCGGGGCTTATGATGATGAGAAAAGCTTTGATTCCCTTAAATCTAAGATTGAAGAAATCGAAAGCTCCGTAGGAGAACCAGTACAGAGTATTTTTTACCTTTCAACGCCGCCATCTGGATTTCTTCCAATTCTTGAAAATTTGGGGAATAGTGGCTTAGCCAGACTGCACCACAACACCTCATCTGCTTCGAAAGTAATTATCGAAAAGCCTTTTGGCCGAGATCTGGAGAGTGCCCGGGAGCTCAACCAGATGATTAATCGAAGATTTGCCGAATCTCAGGTATTCCGCATTGATCACTACTTGGGAAAAGAAACTGTACAAAGTTTGTTGGTGCAAAGATTTGCCAACACTATTTTTGAGCCAGTTTGGAATCGAAATTATGTTTCTTGCGTCCAAATAACTGTATCTGAAGAACTAGGAGTCGGTTCCCGTGCAGGTTACTATGATCGCAGTGGAGCCTTGCGAGACATGATTCAGAACCATGTCATGCAATTACTGGCTCTTACCACCATGGAGCCTCCTTCCTCATTGGATCCTGAAGCAATTAGAGATGAGAAAGTAAAAGCTTTACAGGCTATCAAGCCCCTAACGGTTGACACATCTCATGCGGAAGTTGTTCGTGGTGTTTACACAGAGGGCTTAGTAGGTGGTGAAAAAGCAATTGGTTATCTTGAAGAAGATGGAGTTCCAAATAATTCCTTCACGGAGACTTATACGGCTCTTTGTCTGCAATTGGATAATTGGAGGTGGAAAGGGGTTCCTTTTTACATAAGATCAGGAAAAAGGCTTAAGCAAAAAGTCAGTGAAATTGTTGTTCAGTTTACCAGGCCACCCGCAATCCTTTTCGGCCAAAATTCACAAGTTCCGCTCTCTCCTAACCTGCTTAAAATTCGTATACAACCTGATGAAGGAGTAAGTTTAAGCTTAAATTCAAAAACACCTGGATTGGAGACCAAACTACAGCCTGTTAATCTTTCATTTGGCTATGATACAACTTTTGGATCCAACACCCCCGAAGCTTATGAAAGACTCATCCTCGATGCTTTGGTTGGAGATGGCACCTTGTTTATTCGGGGGGACGAAGCTGAGCAATCCTGGGGGTTGCTTTCGCCCGTTCTTCAGTCATGGAATAGCCAAGGAACGGCCGGATTAGAAAAGTATTCTGCAGGTACTTGGGGTCCGCTTGCTGCGGATAAATTATTGCTACATCGGGGACATGAATGGTTAACTAATTAATCGATGCGAATTTTCAACTTATGTTTATTATTTTCATGGACCTGCATCTTTACGCTTAGTGCCTTTGGAAGTGAAACTCCCGGGCATAAAGAACAAAATATGACAAAATCATCCAGTGTGGAATTTGCTTTAGTGGGAGGAGGGTGTTTTTGGTGCACCGAAGCAGTTTTTGAAAAAATAGAAGGTGTTTTGGATGTAGTTTCTGGGTATGCAGGGGGTGCTTTGCTCAACCCTACATACAAGGATATATGTACCGGACAGTCCGGTCATGCTGAAGTAATCCAAATTAAATTCTCTGCAGATATTATATCCTTTGCTGAAATATTAGAAGTTTTTGGTAAAGCACATGATCCTACTACCCTAAATAGACAAGGTGCAGATGTGGGCACTCAGTATCGATCCACTGTGATGTTTTACAATGAGAATCAGGAGAAGATTGCCCGTCACTGGAAAGAAAATCTTTCTAATCAGTTTGTGGATCCAGTCGTTACCGAAATCGTACCTGCTCCTAAATTTTATCCTGCGGAAGAGTATCATCAGGACTATTATGCTAAAAACCCGAATCAAGGCTATTGCTCTTTTGTGATCCGACCCAAGCTTAAGAAATTGGGTTTAGAAGACTGACCTCTTTTTTCCAAAAGCTAGTCATCTAAACTGTATTTACAGGGCTCATTGAAAGGGTTCCGTTTTATGCAAATCCTGTTGCAACCAAGAGCCGATAACTTGGAAACTTGAAAATAGTTTGGTTGAAAACTAAAAAAGGGTATCTTTACAATTTTCAAAACCCTTCTTAGATAAAGGAGTGTGGAGAATTAAAGTTGTTGCATCAAAATCATTAATGTAAATATCATAAAATTATGAATGATTTTGATTTTAACAAAACTACCAAATCTATTCAGCATATTTCTGATTGGTTCGAAAAGAATCAATGTAATTCCTTACTCGTTACTAGTTTATTTGATGATATCCCCGGGGTAAGTTTTTTTATCAAGGACAGAGACCATAGGTTGGTGATGGTAAATGCAGGTTTTTTACCTAGACTGGGATTGTCTCAGGAAGAATTATTTGGAAAGTCCGACTTTGATATTTTCCCTGCGAGGTTAGCCGAACATTTTAGAAGGGATGACCGGGAAATCTTTGAGTCGAAAAAACCAAAGCTAAATATATTAGAGCTAGTTTTCAACAGCCAGGGTTTACCCGACTGGTATCTGACAAATAAGTATCCACTCTTCAATGATCGAAAAGATGTCATTGGATTAATGGGCACGGTTCGTCCCTATGGTGATGGCGAAAAGAAAGAATTGAAGTGGGAGAGAGATGATGAAATTGGTCGAGCGGTAAATCATATCCGAAATCATTTTCGAGGGGAAATTTCGATCAGTGATTTAGTTCGTATTTCTGGTCTTACGCACCGAAAGTTGCATCGTGGATTTGTTGAGTTATTTGGGATCGCTCCTATGCAATTTATCACCCGAACCCGTATCGAAGCTGCTTGTGATGATCTGTTATCGTCTTCGAACAAGCTCTCTGTAATAGCCAAAGAAAATGGATTCTATGATCAGAGCTCTTTTACCCAGTTATTTAGGAGGCAAATGAAAATTACCCCCTTAAAATACAGAAAGCAAAAAGGATTTATTTAAATTTATATGCCACTGCCGTATATTTTAATTCTACGGAAATATACCTTTGAGTGTTCCTCGGCGATGCTCCACCAATCCACCTCTTCGGTATTAGGAAAACTGCCATTTTCATAATTTTCGAGGATTCTGGCTCCTTCTTCGGATAACACCCGAACCATCACATCCACCACATCGGGGAATTGGTAGAATGTTGGGTCCGCAATTTCTTGGTAAGGTTTGTGTGAAGTGGCAAAAAATTCTTCAGAAAGAAGGTTCCCTGGAGAATCCAATTTAATCGGAGGGAAGAGTTGAACTAGATTTCCTGTGCCAAAACTATTCTTTTCCAAGTGATAAGCCCGTATGCCAAAATCAATGATGTTGGTGGCTAAAGAAAATGAAGCAGGGGGATAGTCTGTACCCACGTCGATAATAGGGTTAATGATTGTTGAGGGGACTCGAGGAGTATTAGGAAAATTTAGGTCCATAGATAGGTTGGATGCATTTATTCCATATCCACTTTCATTGTCTGGGTGTAAATTGTAGCCCGCTTCAAAAGTATTTTTGGCAGAAACATCAGATCGAAAAAGATGATATCTTTTTCTTGAAGTAGTGGAACCAGTGATCCCGTATCGAATGATTTGATAAGCGACTGCCCTAGCTGCACCATTTCCATTTGCCTGAGGGTCAAGTTCGGGTGATTGTGTGAAAAACCGTAGCCAGGTACCGGCAACCCCGAACCTCGATTTATGGAATGGCCCCTGCCCAAGGGAGTCGATTTCCGAATCCTGTAGGGCCCCAGTCGGCCAATCAGAATCAATAATTCTAAGCGAATTTAAAGGAGACTTCGCGAATGATGTCTTGGATGCTTCTATCCAAGAGCCACTATTCCCAGATTCGTTTAATAAACTTAGGGCCATCCACACATTTCCATCATTACGGTAAAGTGCGCATTGTAAATCCTCCTGAATTTGATCTAAAACGAAATGGGCAACTTGATTTCGTTCTAATTCTGCATTGGTTCTGGACTGAGTTTCTAAGACTTGGGTGGAGATCAACAGGAGCATACCAGTCAGTACGGCAGTAACAGCTACGGCCACAATCAGTTCAAGAACTGTAAATCCTTTAATTCTTTTAAGGTTCGGGTTCAATAACCTCATTTTTAATCGAGTTTGCATTCGCTATGCGACTAATAAAGAATTCTAAGAGAGAGAATTAAACTATGACTTTTCCTAAGTAATCTCCGAACTTAAAATAACTTTCAAAACCTTGGCTAGATTGTTTTATCAGATCATCCCTAAAGACAATAGAGTTTTTTGGAAAGAGAGTCATCACGCAGGAGCCCCCAAAAGAGAAATATCCATATTCGTCCCCTTTGCTTACTTCGGATGAGCCATCACGAGTAAGGTGAACGGAACCCACGCAGGTAGCACCGATTAGAATTTGAGTAACTGCGCCAACTTGAGGGTGCGATAGGGTGGAGAGATAACGTTTGTTTTCCCAAAAGATAGAAATTCTTTTACGAAGAGCAATTGGACTAACGGAAAATAAATGACCATTGATTAAGGAAGTTTGGGATAATTTACCATCCATCGGGAAATGGAACCGGTGATAATCAACTGGGCATAAACGGCTTATAAGGATAGAGCCCTGAGAATAAAGTTCTGCTTTGTTCGGACAACCAAGTAACCGATCTAGATCAAAGGCCTGACCTTTCGCATAGATAAAACCTACTTTTGAAGCATCTGAGATTAAGAGGTGTCTACCATCTGCGGGAAAAATGAGTCCATCTGAATCTATCGGACGAGCAGATGGTTTTAATTTCCGGTAAAAGAATTCATTAAAAGTGTTGAAAGAATTGGGAGATTCAAGGAATTCCTCCTCTTTAAGATCATATTTTTCGATGAAAGGCAAAATTTTGGACTTACTTTTTGGCAGGTCCATTTTTCTGCCATACCAATCGGAAAACCACTTCCTTTGAACCATGGACCATAAACCTATCCTTCCGAATATATTATCGTAACTGAACCGAAGCCACTTTTCTCCGTAAATATTTTCTTCCTCGTAACAAGAAGTGTACGGATTCCAAAAAGTAATTTCCGGACTCATTTTACAAGGAAAAGCCCAATCCGGAAGGGCATAGAAGCAAAGGAACTATGCCTTTTGAATTTTCCCAGCTTTAATCGCTTTGACAGATACCCACTGTCTTTTAATTTGACCACTGGGTAATTTGACGCGAATACGCTGCAGATTGGGACGAAATGTTCTTTTGTTGTTTTTAACTAATTGCAAACCGATACCGCCTGCTTTTTTGCTAACACCTTTATGAATAATACGACCACCAACTTTGGGTCTCTTTCCTGTAATTGAACAAATTCTAGACATAATAAACTGAGGTAAAGGATCCATAATGTCTGAAATTTATTTTCTGACAAGAGTAAAGGAATCAACTTTAAGGTGCACTAGTTGTATCATATAAAATCTCATTTGTTTTTGGATCTACTTTCAAGTAGTGCAATTGATAGAAACTCCATCCAGATAAAAATACTTTGGACTGATCTAAGCCTAATACGAGGCATGTGGAGGCAAGGGCATCCGCAAGCATCCCATTTTCTGCGACAACAGAAACTTGTGCCCTACTCTCCAACCCATAGCCAGTTCGAGGATTTATGATGTGGGAATAAACTTTTCCATTTATTTCGAGAAACTGTTCAAGATCACCCGAGGTAGCGACTGCACAGTTGCTCAACTCAATCGTTTTAGAATGGGAGTTTACTAACCCCCCAATCTTTACAGCCCAACCATTTCTAAAGCGAGGGGCATCGCCAATAGTTAAATCTCCACCAGCATCAATTAAGGATCTTCTGAATCCAGCATCCTTCAAAACAGCCAGCATGCAGTCAGCGATATAGCCCTTAGCTGCCGCACCAAGATCTAAAACCATATTTTTTTGAGTCAATCGAGCCGATTGATTGGTCTCTAATAACTCTAGCTTTTCATATCCAGTACGTGATAGACACTGGTCAATCTTATATTGGCTGG
>JAQCIX010000137.1 GCA_027593365.1 Verrucomicrobiota bacterium | reverse complement strand
TAAAAACGAGAAAAATGATTCCAGCCGTTCGCCCAATTTCGTGATTGGAGGAGAGGATTAAAAAACCACAAAACCCTAGGGTAACCAAACCAAGGCAAAGCCTTTGAGATAAGGGAACAGCATTTTGGGTAGGAATAGATCCGATAAGCAAAGCAATCCCCAAAATTAAGCCAATGTTGGCAATGTTCGATCCTATGATATTCCCTAAAATCAGGCCAGGCGACCCACTGTTTAATGCCGAAATGGAGGTAAATAATTCCGGTGTCGAGGTGGCAATCGATACCACGGTCAATCCTACCACGACCGGAGGTATTCCAAATTTGTAAGCGATGTTTGAACTATGATCGCTTAACCAATCGCCTCCTTTAATAAGGAGGTAAAATCCGCCCACGATGCAAAGAGCCAGCAAGATGAAGTAAATCCCGAATGATTCCTCAAGGGTTGGAGAAATCCAATGATTTAATAATTCATACATATCTAAAATTGAAGAGTCAGGGTGGATGGTGCTATTTGAAAGGCAAGGAGAATCGGGCAAGAGTAGGGCGTCTTCCCTTGACTTGACGGGTTATTGCTACATCTTTTTCCCACTTGCATGCTACGATAGATAAGATGAACTCCCCTGAAAGCTTAAAGGACACCTTAAATCTCCCTAAAACCGATTTTCCGATGCGTGCCAATGCGGTCGAGCGCGAGCCGGCTCGGATGGATCACTGGGAGAAAGCAGGAGTTTACTCGAAGATGCAGGAGAAGAACCAAGGAGGTCCTTCCTTTATTTTGCACGATGGCCCACCTTTTACCAATGGGGATGTTCATGTGGGTACTGCATTGAATAAAATCTTAAAGGATACGATTCTTCGGTTTAAAAATGCTCAGGGTTTTTCGACTCCCTATCTTCCTGGATGGGATTGTCATGGTTTACCCATAGAGCACAAGGTTACGAAAAAGTTAAGAGATTCAAAGGTCGATTTCGATTCGGTTCAACTTCGGAAAGAATGTGAAGATTTTTCTAAATCTTATATTGAGACCCAAAGAGGACAATTTAAACGGTTAGGTGTACTTGCAGACTGGGAAAATGAATATCGTACGATGAACCCTGCTTATGAGGCTGAAATTCTTCGAACCTTTGCAGATTTCGTCGAACAGGATCTCATTTACCGAAGTAAAAAACCTGTTTATTGGTCTATCCCTTGTCAAACGGCTCTGGCTGAGGCAGAAATTGAGTACAAAGACCATGTTAGCCCGTCTATTTTTGTACGATTTCAATTAAAAGAACAAGAAAACGCCTTTGTGGTTATTTGGACAACTACTCCCTGGACTTTACCAGCAAATCTGGCGGTTGCGGTTCATCCGCGTGAAAAGTACTGCAAAGTATCTCATGGAGATGTATTTTACTGGATTGCTGAACAACGGGTTCAATCATTTTCGGAGGAATGTGGGCTGGATGGCTTTACGATTGAAGATACATGCATAGGTTCAGACCTAGCCGGTCAGGTTGCATCTCATCCATTTATTGATCGGAATAGCCCGATTGTTTCGGCTGAATATGTTACCATGGATACAGGTACTGGGTGCGTACATATTGCTCCCGGTCATGGTCTGGATGACTACCTTACTGGATTGGAACATGGGTTGGAAATTTACTGCCCGTTAGATGATGGGGGGAAATATGTGGATGATGGTCAAATCCCCAGTGAATTGGTTGGAGTGTCTGTTTTAGAAAAGAAGGATGGGTCTAAGGCAAACCATGCGGTCCTTCAAATCCTCTCCGAATCCGGTGCCTTATTAGCCCATAAGAAACATAATCACCAATATCCACATTGTTGGCGTAGTAAATCGCCCGTTATTTTTCGGGCGATGGACCAGTGGTTTGTTTCTCTGGATAAAGATGGTTTAAGGCAGCGCTGCATGGATGGAATCAGAGAGGTATCCTTCACTCCAGAGTGGGGCAGAAACCGAATTAATGGTTTTCTGGAGTCTCGGCCGGATTGGTGTATTTCCCGGCAACGGTCCTGGGGTGTGCCTATTCCTGTATTTTTTGACGAAGATGGAAATGCTTTGCTCGATTCCAACTTGATTCATTTCTTGGCGGATAAAGTGTCCAAGCTTGGTTGTAATGTATGGTTTTCCCACTCAGCAGAGGACTTGCTGGATGGTTTTGATTTACCTGAAGAATGGAAGGGGCGTAAGCTTAGTAAAGGCCAGGATACTTTGGATGTTTGGATTGATTCTGGATGCAGTCACCGGGCCGTTCTCCGGGGATCGGATAAGATTTCTTGGCCTGCAGACTTATACCTGGAAGGAAGTGATCAGCATAGGGGGTGGTTTCAAAGTTCTTTATGGACCAGTATGATTTCTTCCAAGGCTCCCCCGTACCGCAGGATTTTAACCCATGGATTTGTGGTCAATGGGGAAGGGAAGAAAATATCAAAGAGTGACGGAAAGCCACAAACCGCCGACTCTTTTGTAACCAAGTATGGTGCGGATGTTTTACGCCTTTGGGTGTGTTCCGAGGATTTTCGAAGGGATATCCCATTGTCTGACGAAATCTTGGATCAAACCGTTCGTGCATACCGGACATTGAGAAATACGATACGATTTCAGTTGGGTGCTCTGCATGACTTTTCTGAGGCAGAGCATAATGTTCCTCCCAAAGAAATGTCTTCGATTGATTTGTGGGCATTAAATAAGACAAATGAATTGATTCAGGAAGTCACGGATTCGTGCGAAAAGTACGAATTTCATCGAGCCATTCAATCGATTAACCGTTTTTGTTCTGGTGTTTTATCCTCTACCTATCACGACATTATCAAAGATCGTCTCTATACCTTGCGATCTGATGATAAATTAAGGCGTTCCACCCAGTCTGCCTTGATCTCAATCCTTCGCTCTTTGCTGAAATTGATCGGACCTTTTACTCCTTACATAGCAGATGAGGCCTGGTCCTTCCTTCAAAAGAGTGAGGAATACTGCGACGATTGCCTAGCCCTTCAGGAATGGCCCCAATGCACAGATTTAAGCGAGAAGCAGCAAGCTTGTATCGATGTTCAGTCCCTCTTGGACCTAAAGGATTCTAAAGTAAATGAGTCCTTGGAAAATTTAAGAGTGAAAAAGGAGATCGGTCAGTCCTTGGACGCGGAAGTGACCTTACAGATTCCAGAGGAAGGCGAACTAGATCAAACTATAAGGCGTTTCAATTTGGATGAGCTTGCTGAGCTTTTTATTGTATCTCAAATAATCGTGAGCCCAATACCTGCCGGTGAAGATATTCGTGTATCCGCTCAACATGCATCAGGGGTTCGTTGTCCAAGAAGTTGGAGATGGGTTCCCGAGCTTGTACATGTGGAACCATGGGGAGATGTATCTCCTCGTTGTGCCGAAGTGCTTGCCAACCATTCTTGAAATTATATTCTGCGAAAATTCTCACACATGACCGCCAAAAAGAAAGCAACACCTTCTAGCAAAGCAAAGTCTGCCAAGCCTCGGGCTACCAAGACATCCACGGCAGCCAAAAAAGAAACCAAAGTGGCCACAGTTGCCAAGAAAAGCACACCCGTTACAGCCAAGGAAAAAGTCGTTAAGAAGGCGGTGCCAAAGAAAGTAACGGCGTCAGCCAAAAGCCCCAAATCTTCTACGAAAGCCAAAGTCAAGACAGAGGTGAAATCATCTTCCGCGAAACCTAAGGTTAAAAAAGTTTCGACCACCAAAGCACCTGCGGAAAAGAAAGTATCTAACCGGATCAGTAAGGTTAAAGAAATTGTCACCCAAACATTGGGTAAATCACAGAAAGAAGAAAATAAGGCAGAAAGTAATGCTTTTTCTTTTGATGACGCACTGAGCTTCTTAAAAGCAAAGAAAAAATCTAGTTCGAAGAAAAAAACCACCAAGGAAACCAGTGAGACCAAGGTTTCTAAAGTGGAGAAAGTTCAAGAAACAAAATCATCCAAGGTTAAGAAACTCACCACTGCTTCAATTGATGATATCCTTGGATTTGGAGCTCCTTCTGTGGGGGTTGGTAGACCTATCCGTGACGAGTCTAAGGTGCCAAAGCAATGGTTGCCTTTCTATCAGGCCCTTATGTCCTTACGATCCGCTTTAAAAGGTTCCCTCGGGGAGAGGTCAAGTGAGACGATTGGTGCATCTGCCCGGGAGTCCGGTGAACTTTCTATCAATTCAAGTGATGCGGGTACGGAGACTTTTGACAGGGATTTGGCCCTTTCCATGGTTGCCAATGATCATGAGGCTCTGGAAGAAATCGAAGATGCCATTGATCGTATTTTCGCGGGCACTTACGGCGTTTGTCTTGAAACTAAAAAGCCAATCAATAAAAACCGGTTAAAGGCTGTTCCTTTCACCCGTTTTTCAGTTGAAGGCCAAAATCAATTTGAGCGTGGAAAAATAAAAGAGAGGGATTTCGGGTCTGGGTCTTTTGCCACATTGGCAGACTCGACAATGGGCGAAGAAGATTAATCCCTTTCCCACTTTTTCTTTTCCCAACTCCTTCTTCTTTTGTCCAAGTATTTGAGGTTTTGGATATTCTTTATCTTTATCCTTATTGGGGATCAGTGGACCAAGACCTTGGTGGTGGAACATGCGGTTGAACTTCGGAGAAACCCAATTGTAGTGATCGATGCCCTCGACGGGCAGCCTGCTTTTCTTGAGTTTACTTATGTGACCAACCCCGGGGCGGCTTGGAGTCTTTTTTCAGATTATCCAGAGGCCTTAACCCTGCTGGCTAGTTTTGCCCTAATTTCGATCTTTCTTTTTCGGAAACAATTGGAGCTCGAAAGGCATGTGCTTCAGATAGTCTTTGGTTTAATTGGCGGTGGTATTGCTGGCAA
>JAQCIX010000136.1 GCA_027593365.1 Verrucomicrobiota bacterium | reverse complement strand
TTTTCTTTAAGGTATGGCAACCATCATCCGCAGAGGCCAGGAGGCCGATCTGCCCGCCCTGCGGGATATTCTCAACCACTACATTCTCAATACAGTGGTGACTTTTGAAATGGTGGAACTGTCCCTGGAAAACCGTAAGACCTGGTTTACCCAGTTTCGGGACGAGGGGCGCTACCAATTGATGGTGGTGGAGAAGGATGAGCAAACCGTGGGCTATGCAGCCAGCCTGCGCTTTCACCAGCGCCCCGCCTACGGCCCCTCGGTGATGACGAGTATATACATCCACCCCGACCATCTGGGAGAGGGCCTAGGCGAGAAGGTATACTCTGCCCTGCTGGACAATTTATCGGCCGAACCGGAAGCCCACCGGGCTTACGGACTGGTGGTACTACCCAACCCGGGCTCAGTCAAACTGCACGAAAAACTGGGCTTCGAGCAAGCAGGCCTACTCCACGAGGGTGGCTATAAATTTGGCAAGTACCACGATGTTCGCATCTACGAACATCGTCTCGGCAAATAAACCGGGCTGGATCGAGCCGCCCCCTCGCGATAAATTAGCTGGGCAGAAGGTCGGATACCATTTCCCGCTCCTCCGCCAGTTCGTTGACGGAAGCATCGATCTTTTCGCGGGCAAAATCGTTGATTGGTAAGCCCTGAACAATTTCCCAGCTCTGTCCATTGGAACGGATGGGGAAAGAGGTGATCAAGCCTTCCTTGGTGCCGTAGCTACCATCGGAGGCCACGCAGACGCTGTTCCAGTCGCCTTCGGCAGTAGGAGTGGTCAAAGATTTTACGGTATCAATCGCAGCATTTGCCGCGGAAGCAGCTGAGGAAGCCCCGCGTGCCTGAATGATGGCAGCCCCGCGTTGCTGAACGGTTGGGATAAAGTCGACATGGGCCCAGCTATCATCGGAAATAACTTCGGGGGCGGGTTGCCCACCAATTTTGGCGTTGTAATAGTCGGGGTACTGGGTAGCGGAGTGGTTGCCCCAAATCGTAACATTGGATACTTCCGATACCTGGCGGCCGGCTTTGGCAGCCAGCTGGGCAGCGGCCCGGTTCTCATCGAGGCGGGTCATCGCAAACCAGCGGTCGCGGGGAACATCGGGGGCATTGTTCATCGCGATCAAGCAGTTCGTGTTGCACGGGTTACCCACCACCAGTACACGCACATCGGAAGCAGCATTCTTGGCAATGGCCTGGCCCTGGCCGGTAAAAATTTTTCCATTGATTCCGAGCAGGTCGCCACGCTCCATTCCGGCTTTGCGGGGAACACTGCCCACGAGGAGGGACCAGTTGGCTCCATCGAAACCGGCATTTAAATCGCAGGTCGGGCGGATATCTTTGAGCAGGGGGAAGGCACAGTCGTCGAGCTCCATGCATACGCCCTCGAGGGCTTTCATCCCGGGCTCGATCTCAATCAAATTGAGAGCGACGGGCTGGTCGGGGCCAAAGAGGCCACCGGAGGCGATACGGAAAAGAAGGGAGTAACCGATTTGTCCGGCTGCACCGGTCACGGCTACACGAATGGGTGTTTGGTCGTTCATAATATTATAGAGTGAGTAAGGGTTAAAATGTGGGGTGGGTTAAGAAAAGCGAACCTTGTCCACTACCTCGGCTGCCCGGCGGAGGCAAGCCTCAGTGGTGGCCCAGTCAATACAGCCATCGGTGATGGATACCCCGTATTCCAGTTCGTTGAGGGGACGGGGGAAGGACTGGCTGCCCCCATGCAGGTGGCTCTCAATCATAAAGGCATGAACGGAATTTGCACCGTTCTCCACCTGCTGGAGCACAGAATCGAGCACCTCGGGCTGGCGGGATGGGTCTTTCTCGCTGTTGGCATGGCTGCAATCAACCATCAGCGAGCAGGGAGCCTCAATGTTTTGCAGGGCCGATTCGGCTTCCCGCACAAATTCAGGAGCATAATTGGGCCCGGCTGTTCCCCCCCGGAGGATTAGCTGGCAGTCGGGGTTGCCCCCGGTGGTTACGGCTGAAGCCCGGCCATCCTCGGTAATCCCCAGGAAGGTCTGGCTCTGGGTGGCGGCGATGATACCATTGACCGCTGCTTTTAAATCACCACTGGTGGCATTCTTAAACCCTACGGGCATGGATAAGCCGGAGGCCATCTGGCGGTGGGTCTGCGACTCGGAGGTGCGGGCCCCAATCGCGGCCCAACTGAGAGAGTCGGCCAGGTACTGCGGGGTGATGGGGTCGAGCAGTTCGGTGGCGGTGGGGATGCCCAAATCGAGCACCTCACCCAAAAAAGAGCGGGCAATACGCAAACCCGCAGGGATGTCGCAGGTGCCATTGAGCTGCGGATCCATAATCAGACCCTTCCATCCCACGGTGGTGCGCGGTTTCTCAAAATAAACCCGCATCAATAAAAAGAGGCGGTCTTCCAACTCCTTGGAGAGGGAAATAAATTTTTCCGCATATTCCCGGCAGGCTTGTAAATCGTGAATGGAGCAGGGTCCGACCACCCCAATTAAGCGCTGGTCCCGGCCCTGAATAATATCGTGAAGGGCAGCCCGGGAGCGGGAAACCACATCCATTTGCTGGGCAGAACGCGGGATTTCTTCGACCATTTCCATGGGCGAAGGGAGCGGTACGGAGTCCGTAATTCGTAGGTTAGTTACTTGATGCACAGGGCTAGTACCATAGAACCTATGCTTGCATGAACAAGACAAACTTTTAGCAAGGTAGGATGTCCACCCAACTCTTTGAATCCAAACCAACAGGTATCGTACGGGTATCGGGCGAGGATGCCCTCCCCTACCTCCAAAGCCAATTGACCATAGATTTTCGCAAACTGCCCATCCATGGCACCCGACTGGGCTTACGGTTGAGCCGGAAAGGTAGGGTCTTATTTGGTGCTCAGGTGATCCGAGAAGCGGAGGAAGAATATATCCTGGTTTGCCGGGATACCCGGCCTAGCGATGTCATTGAACGGCTCGAAGAAAATGTAGTGGCCGATGAGGTGGAATTTTCTCAAGAGGAAGGGTCTTGGAAAGAGTGGGTTCTGCACCACCCCAATTCCCTGAACGAGGTGTACTCCCTGACTGGGCTCGACCCTGTAAGTAATGGAAGTGCCCGGCCCCTTGAAAATGGCTGGGCCTATATCGATACCCAGCTACCACCCCATTGCCTGACCCTGCTTACATGTGGCGATACCCAGCCATCCTGGGCTGAAAGTGTGACCACGGCTTCACCGACCAATTTGGAGGTCCTGCGGTTGCAAGCTGGGATCTTTCGGGCAGGCTTGGAAATTGGTGAAGATGAATTCCCCCAGGAAGGTGGGTTGGAAAAAGAAGCGGTGGATTTTGATAAGGGGTGCTACCTCGGGCAGGAAGTGATGGCCCGCATCCATGCGATGGGCAAGGTCAGAAACTCTGCTGTAGCGGTGCAAGGAACTATGCCAGTTCCCAGCAGTCTACCGGTTGGTATCTTGGATAATGGGAAAAAGGTGGGAAAATTAAAAACCCAGTTTGCATTGGATGATGGGCAAGGATGGATCGGAGCGGCGATCCTTCACGAAAAGGCCCTGCCATCGTTTTCTGAAAATGGACTGACCCTGGAAAATTCTTCGTCCACCATTCACCCATTAAATCGATGAGCGAACAGGAGGATGCGATCGAAAAAGTAGCCCAGGCTTTTGCCAATCTGGGAGCAAACACCGAACAATCCATAATCATGGCCAAGCAACTGGTGAAACGGGCCGATCAATTATCCAAAGAAAAAAACACCTCCTTGGTGGAGGAGTTGGGAAAGCTTTTGTCTACTGTATCCCATGGTGCCCAAGGACGCTTAAAACCTGAAGATAATCCCGAAAATTTGTAAAAAAAGGGCAAAAACCGCAGAAAAATCGGGTTTTTGAGAAAAAATGTTTGACCGAAGCGAGGAAAACACCGAGCTAGAAGGCTACAAACCTAGTAAATCAACCCTTACAACAAAGGAAATATAATATGAATAAAGGTCAACTTATCGAAGCCGTACAAAAAAACTTGGGCAAGGAAACTTCCAAAGCCGCTGCAGACGCTGCTCTCAATGCAGTACTCGATGCAATCACCAAGGCTGTGAAGAAGGAAAATGTTCAAATCATCGGTTTCGGCACCTTTTCAGTAGTTAAGCGTGCAGCCCGTAAGGGAATCAACCCCCAAACCGGCGAGAAAATCAAGATCAAGGCTTCCAAGAATGTGAAGTTCAAAGCTGGAGCAAAGCTCAAAGCTGCGATCTAATTCTCGATCATTATACCCCTTTTAAAAGGCTCATGGGAAACCATGGGTCTTTTTTTGTGCCCGCGAAAATTTGCTCCCTTTAAGAAAGCCCGGCTAAAAACCCTGACAGGTGCAAGAGAAAGCCTGGTTTATCCTCCACATGCACATCGTGCCCAGCCTCGGGCAGGGTAACGATATCGGCTCGAGGAAAAGCCTGTGTAACCAAAGAAAAATGTTCACTGCGCAAATACCCGGACTTTCCCCCACGCACAAACAGGCAAGGGCCATCATAGTGATCTCCCGTTTGCAAAGGATTACAGGATAATTGGGCGATGGATTGACGAAGGGCAGATAGGTTTGCCCGCCACTGCCACGCCCCGTCTGTTTCTTTTAAATTGGTCAGCAAAAACTGCCGAAAGGCCCAATTGGGAATTTTCTCCGCCAGGGCTTCGTCTGCCTGTTTGCGCGATGGCAGGGTAGATAGTTCCAAGCTAAGCAAAGCATCGAGGGTGGGCAGGTGGTGCTCGGGAGGATAATCGCGCGGTGCAATATCCACCACCACCAAGCCCAGCAAATCGTGAGGATGGGTACAGGCGTGGAGCATCGCCACTTTTCCTCCAAGGCTATGTCCACAAAGGATGTACTTCCCTGAGATGTTTTGGGTAAGCCAATCGCCCACCTGACCAGCC
>JAQCIX010000135.1 GCA_027593365.1 Verrucomicrobiota bacterium | reverse complement strand
CGGTTCCCCACCGGTGGATGAGAAGGAACGAGCGGTAAGCAATTATCAGCTATCGAAAGACCGTAAGACGGTGACCTTTGATGTGCCCCTGGAAACCGACCGAGTCTACGCCATCCATTTTCCCGCCCAATTAAATACCGAAGACGAACCCCTCGATTTTGACACGATCTACTACACCCTCAACCAACTGCGCCCAGCAAAGGAGCCCAAACCCGGCCGCAATGTAGGCTGGTCTTTGGTGGGGTCCAGTTGGTCGCGCAACGACAAGGCACGCCCGCTCCCCCCCGTGGTCGATCCCCTTCCCGAAGCTCAATGCACAGTTATCCGCCCAGCAAACGCCCAGGTGCTCGACCAGTCTCAGTGGAGCAACCCAAACTGGAAGTTTGATCCAAGCGGAGTGATGCCCCGCGGAAAGCGAAACAACCCAACCAAGCAGGCATTTGGGGATGCCCGCATCCATCTGGAATTCCGCTTCGATCCCGCTACCGAAGAGGAGTACGAAGGCAAGAGCCAGCTCTATGGAAACTCAGGGATATTTCTGATGTCTGCTTATGAGCTCCAGGTGGTGAACAGCTTTCAGAACGACACCTTTGCCGATGGGTTTTGCGGAGCGGTGTATGGGCAACACCCTCCCCTGGTCAATGCCAGCCGTGCACCGGGCAACTGGCAGTCTTATGACATTCTCTACAAAGCACCCGTCTTCCAAAAGGATGGATCCCTTGCCGAACCCCTCCGCCTGACTGTCCACCACAATGGGCACCTGATACACAAAGATGCCTGGATCTACGGGGAAGTGGGCGGACCTTACAAGGCCCACGGTAAGATGCCCCTTATGATTCAGGACCACAAGGGCACCGGGGTATCCTTCCGCAACCTTTGGATCGTGCCCGATATTAGTTACGAGGATGAGCTCTACTCCTTTAAACGGCTCTTTTCCTCCAGTCTAAACTAGGCCCTCAGGAGCCCCTTTCAACTTTCACTTCTCTCTCTTCACTCTTCAATCTTCCTCCGTGACTTGATCGTTGCACCCGCAAGGTGCGTGGCTATGGTATTTCGTTTGCACATTTATTAACGAAAACGATGACTACCATTGCCTATACCCTGACCGACGAGGCCCCGGCCCTCGCCACCCGTTCCCTCCTGCCCATCCTCAAGGCCTTTACCTCCAGTGCGGGGATCACCTATGAACTGAAAGATATTTCACTGGCCAGCCGTATCCTTGCTCATTTCCCCGACCATCTGAGCCCTGATCAACAGGTACCCGATGCCCTTGCTGAATTGGGCGAACTCGCCAAGCAACCCGAAGCCAACATTGTAAAACTCCCCAATATCAGTGCATCCGTCCCCCAACTGGTGGATGCGATCAAAGAATTACAAGCCAAAGGCTATCCCGTGCCCGACTTTCCTGCAGATCCCCAAACCGAGGAGGAAAAACAAATTCGTGCCACCTATGCCAAGGTGCTCGGATCCGCAGTTAACCCCGTGCTCCGCGAAGGTAATTCCGACCGCCGGGTGGCCAAACCGGTCAAAGAATATGCCCAGAAAAACCCGCACTCCATGGGTGCCTGGTCGGCGAGTTCCAAATCCCATGTCGCCCACATGGCGGACGGTGATTTTTATGGCAGCGAAAAATCTCTCCTCCTTTCCCAGTCTACCACTGTATCAATCGAATTGGTAGGCAAAGATGGGCAGAGTACCCTGCTCAAAGAGGGGCTCGCTTTGGAGGAAGGGGAAGTGATCGACGCATCCGTGATGAGTCAAAAAGCACTCAGCCAGTTTCTCTCCGAACAACTCGATGAGGCGGTTGCTGAGGATGTGCTTTTCTCCCTGCATATGAAAGCGACGATGATGAAGGTGTCCGACCCCATCATCTTTGGCCACTGCGTAAACTCTTACCTGGGCGACCTTTTATCCAAACACGGGGAAGTGCTCAAATCTGCCGGTTTTAATCCCAACAATGGGTTAAGCTCCTTTTATTCGGCCCTCGATTCCCTCTCTGCCGAGCAAAAATCAGCCATCGAAACGGACCTCGCCGAGATTATCTCGAAGCGCCCACCCCTCGCCATGGTCAATTCCGACAAAGGAATCACCAACCTGCATGTGCCCAGCGATGTGATTATCGATGCATCCATGCCCGCGATGATCCGTACCTCCGGGCAGATGTGGGGACCGGATGGTCAGCCTAAAGACACCAAGGCCGTCATTCCCGACCGCAACTATGCCGGGGTCTACCAGGCAACGATTGATTTTTGTAAGCAACATGGAGCCTTTGATGTGCCTACCATGGGAAGCGTGGCCAATGTAGGGCTAATGGCTAAAAAGGCGGAGGAGTATGGTTCCCATGACAAAACTTTTGAAATCCCTGCAGATGGCACCGTACGGGTAGTTGGGCCCACTGGCAGTGTGCTGATCGAGCACGAGGTGGAAACCGGGGATGTCTGGCGGATGTGCCAGACCAAAAAGGTATCCATTATCGACTGGGTGAAGCTCGCGGTTAACCGGGCACGCCTCAGCGATACACCGGTTGTTTTTTGGCTGGATAAGGACCGTCCACACGACGCCAATTTGATCCGCTATGTGGAAGCCAAACTAACCACCCTCGACACCGAAGGCTTGGATATCCAAATTCTCGCCCCCATCGAGGCCACGCTCCACACCTGCCAGCGCTGCAAGGATGGGCTCGATACCATCTCTGCGACCGGCAATGTACTGCGCGATTATCTAACCGATCTCTTCCCCATCCTTGAGCTTGGCACCAGTGCCAAGATGCTTTCGATCGTACCGCTTCTGGCCGGGGGTGGTCTGTTTGAGACTGGGGCTGGTGGATCGGCTCCCAAACATGTTCAGCAATTTGTGGAAGAAGCCCACTTGCGTTGGGACTCCTTAGGAGAATTTCTCGCCATCGCAGTGTCCCTCGAAGACCTTGCCAATAAAACAGGAAATACCAAAGCTCAGGTCCTCGCCGATGCCCTCAATGCAGCCATCGGAGTGTTTTTGGACGAAAATAAATCTCCCTCCCGCAAAGTTAACGAACTCGACAACCGTGGCAGCCACTTCTACCTCGCCCTGTTTTGGGCAGAAGCCCTCGCTGCCCAGTCCGCTGATGCCGAGCTCCAGGCTCAGTTTTCTCCCATCGCCCAGAGCCTAAGAGAGAACGAAGACAAAATTGTTTCCGAGCTCAACGAAAGCCAGGGAAATGCAGTCGACCTTGGAGGGTATTACTTATTGGACGAAGAGAAAGCAGTGACCGCGATGCGACCCAGCCCAACTCTAACTTCGATCTTAAGGTAAGATCGAAGTTAGGAAGAGTGAATGGTGAAAATTGAAGTTTGAAGTAGTTTCAAGGTATTACTTACACATTTCCATCCTACACACCTTTGAGAGGCCAAAGGCAGCCCTCTTTAAAATAAAATAATTACGAGCAAAAGAAACGGACAGAGTTATTCATTTCACGCTTCTCCATTCACTCTTCACTCTTTTATTAAAAGATTTGAATAAATTGCAATTTAGACCAGTCTGGTCTAAATTATTCATTCATGAGAGAAGTAGGTTTATACGAAGCGAAAACAAAAATTTCCGCTTTGATCGAGCAAGTTCAGGCATCTGGTCAATCGATTGCATTGACCAAGCACGGAAAAGTGGTGGCCGAACTGTGCCCGCCCTCTAGAATACGCCCTACCCGGGGGTGCCTGAAGGGAAAGGATTTTAAGATGAGTAATGACTTTGACCAACCCGGACTTGGCTTTGAGGATTTCTTTACCTCCGAACTCACCCCCCTGCAAATCGTATCTGAATCCAAAGGAAAATACCGTACTGGAAAGAAGAAATGATTGAGCAAGTTATCGACACTAATGTACTGCTCTTTTTCCTTCAAAATGACCGCAGGTTGCCTACTCGTGCAGCCGACATAATTGAAGACGCAAACCGCATATCTCTTGTCTCAATTGCCAGCCTTTGGGAAATTTCCATCAAGATAAGCTTGGGCAAGTTGCGGTATACCCCGGCCACCTCTCTCGATTTTCCCATGCAACTGGAAAAGCAGGGCTTTGAAATCATTCCTCTCTCCTGGAGGGTTATGCACCACGCTGGCCAACTCCCGTGGCATCACCGCGATCCATTTGATCGCTACCTCATTGCCGAATCCCAGCTTCGAAAAGCCCCTATTTTATCCACCGATGAACAACTTGATCTCTACGGAGTGGAACGAATTCATTAAAAAAAGAGAAATTCAAAGTAAATCCGAGAAACCAACCTTTCACCCTTCACCATTCACACTTTTATCCCTTCGTGCAGAGCGACGATGGAAAAGGTAAGGGCCTTTTCTTGCACCTGCGAAAACCCCGCTTGTTCGATTTCCTGGCAAAGACCTGCCCGGTCCGGAAACTCTGATATGCTTGAGCCAAGGTAGAGGTAGGCATCGCGATCGCCGGTTAACCAACGGGCGACCCAGGGTAAAATTCCCTTTAAATAAAAATAGTACAAGGGACGAAACCAGAGGTAGGGCTGACTGAATTCGAGCACGATCAAACGGCCTCCCGGGCGTAGCACGCGCCGCATCTCTGATAAGCCCTTTTCACGGTCCGCCAAGTTACGCAGGCCAAAGGATATGGTGATCAGATCAAAGCTCTGATCCTCAAAAGGAAGCTGAAGGCAGTCCCCATGAAGAAATTGGTTCGCTTCAGAACCTAGCAGATATTTCTCTCTTTTCGCCCGGGCTTGCTCGAGCATGGGTTCGCAAAAATCCAGCCCGCTTAAGCGAACCTTCTCCCCCAACCCTTGCCGCAGGGCAAAGAGTACATCTCCGCTCCCAGTAGCTAAATCGAGGATATCACGAGGCTGATTTTTTTTGGCCAGTTGTACTAGACACTTTCTCCAGTAAAAATCGATCCCTCCAGAGAGCCAG
>JAQCIX010000134.1 GCA_027593365.1 Verrucomicrobiota bacterium | reverse complement strand
TGGGCATATCTTTGAGTTTCTCGTAACTCCCATTCTCTGAACTTTTCATAATAAGGGAGGAAGCCACTTCTAAGGAAGGGAGAGATTTCAAAACTCGAGAAGAGTAACCTGAACCTTCATAAAAGCTTCCGTCTGCAGAAATCAGCCAATCCTTAAAACCATCTTTTTTATCTCTCAAACGAAGGACCAAAAGGGGTTCTCTTTCCTTGATCGATATTTCTAAGGTCGAAGGGAAAGTCCTCCTTACAGAGACATCAGTAATTTGTTTTTCTTTAAGTAAATGCTGTTGGAGTTTCTTAAGGTCCACTTCAGCCAGGGAAAGATTCCTTAAAGGTCCCATCCAACTCAGAAACCATTTCTGGGATAGAACACCATCGGATTTAAAAAGAATCCGGTCTACTGGCATGGAGGGACCAGTAAAGTCATTCTGAGCCAAAGGACCATGAGCAGCAGAGTTGGTTGAAGAATATTCGACGGCAAAAAAGACCAGGGTGCAAAAGCTCAAAATGAATAAAATTCTCCCAACTTGTCCAAGTCTCCTGCGAGTTGCGATTACGCTAGTCGACTTTCGCACCGAGCTTTTTTTGAGATTTCGCCAACTTGATGGCATGTCCAAATCATCTTTTTTTCTCTTTCTCATAAATCTAGGCAGCACAGGGTGCATCGTCAGCGGACAGCATCATGAATCGATCCACTGCAGGCATGACTAATTTTTTAGTTAATTGATCAAAATTATATCCTGATGAACTGGCACTCTTTGGGAGAAGACTTGTTTGGGTTAAACCTGGCAGCGTATTGATTTCCAAAAAGTGAGCATGACCATCGTCACAGATAATAAAATCTACCCTTGCGAAATCTCGACAACCACAACTTTGGTATGCCTTGAGTGCAAACTCCTTGATTTCCATCTCAGTCTCAGGATCAATAATAGCAGGAAATCGATATTCGGTGGAACCAGGTGTGTACTTGCGATCAAAATCATACACTCCACCAACAGGAATAACCTCCACAACACCAAGTGGATCATTGTTCAAGACACCAATGGTGACTTCCCGACCAAAGACCCGCTTTTCAATTAACCAGTTCCCCGGTTCGAGATTGAGTAATCTTTCCTCTAATTGTCTTTTCCCAGAGGTAATAAATAAAGAAACACTGCTTCCTTGATCAGTGGGTTTGATGATCAATTCATCGCCAAGCATGCTTAAAAGCTCATCCACATTCAGTTCCTGTGGGTTGTTAAAATCAAAACCCCGAGGAATTCGGACTCCTTCTTGGGCTACCCGTGTTTTAGTCAAAGACTTATTCATGCACAAGCGACTGGAAGATGCATCACTTCCGCAGTATTCAAAACCTCCAGCATCCAAAAGTTCTTGAAGTTCGCCGTCTTCACCAAATTCACCGTGTATGATTGGAAAAATCACATCTGAATCGGCGGATAATGATTCGGGTAAGTTTTTATCTCTCATATCATGTAATCGGGCAGAATAGCTTTGGGATAGAGAGTCAAACAATGCCTGACCCGAACGAAGAGAAACATCACGTTCAGGACCAACTCCGCCTGACAGAATAATTATTTGGGGTTCTTTTTTCATATCTAATTTTAAGAAAGGTATTGGTTCCATGATTGGCCAAGTAAGTTGACTTCGGGTTCCAAAATAACACCGTGTGTATCCTCGACCCTTTGCTTTACCCGTTGAATCAGTTCAACCACATGATCGGTTGTTGCCTGACCGTGGTTAACTATAAAATTCCCGTGTACTTCAGATACACCCGCGTCTCCAATTTTTTCTCCTTTTAATCCTGCTTTTTCTATCAACCAGCCAGCAGGATGACTCTCTGGATTTCTAAAGACGCACCCAGAACTTGATTGAGTAGGCTGAGACTTTCTTCTCTTTCGGGACATTTGCTCAATGACTTTTCGTATCTCCAAGTGTTGTGCCCTTCCTTCGGCTTTCAATTTAGCACACAATGCAATGCCATCATAAGCCTCCTTGCAGTACCTGTAGCCAACTTCGAGCTCTGCCCCATCGATTTGTTTGATTTGCCCGTCGGGGAGTAAAAACTTAACCCACTCGACAAGATCAAAAATTTCCCAACCCATGGCACCAGCATTCATACGAAGAGCACCACCAAGAGTTCCTGGAATGCCCTCCAAAAACTCAAAACCTGTTAAGTTATTACGACACGCAAACTTACAGATTTCTTTGAGTCTGGCCCCAGCACCAACGATGATTGTATCCTCTGTTCTAAGGTCAATTCTGTGCCAAAACAATCCTCTCAACCGAATGACTAAGCCACCGAAACCCTGATCTGGGATAAGAAGATTTGATCCTCTGCCAATCATGGCCCGCTGAATCTCGAAAAATTGACAACCCTCCACCAGAACTCGTAAGTCTTCTATATTTGCAGGCTCTGCATACCACTTGGTGGATCCTCCTACTCCCATAGTAGTCATGGAACCGATAGGTTTGTCTTTCATTAAGATGGTTTGAGAAGAAATCCGCCCTTGAACAAAGGCACCAAATGCATCCAGTTTTTTACCACCCGCCACATTCCAAGATGCAAATGCATGTGCCCACTTGTTTATATTACCAGCCCCAAGGAAAATAATTTGATCTTTTTCCACAGAAGAGGATTGGGTGAGCTGATTCTTTAGCTCTGTAAAATTTTTAAAAATATGGGTTGTCTCTCTCAGCCTCGGTGGAAGATAGCCAGTTATGGCCTCAACGGCACCCGACGGGTCAAATTTTTCAAAGGCACCATAAGTGGGTAGCAAATAAAGCTCATCCGCTCGTGCCAGCTCTTCGGCAAAGGAAGGTGCAAAGGCTTTTGTTCTCGAATACCTGTGTGGCTGAAAGACCACTTTCATCAAATGATCGGGTAACTGATCTTCCCGTTGATTGAGTAAGCTGGCAATTTCGGTTGGGTGATGAGCGTAATCCTCTACTACCATTCGATCTTTAGACTCAAATAGGGTACTCTGCCTTCTTTCCATACCCGGAAATTCATCTAAAATTTTGTCTGATAAAGATAACCCCAGCATTCTTGCAGCTAGCTTTACTGCACGATCATTTGCTTGCAGGAAATCAGAAGGTTTTTTTAGTCCTTTAAAAAAAGCCACTTCCTTACCACTTATCTTTTGGGTTATGGATTTAAGCGTGCTTGAATCGGAGCAAATAACAGTATTTTTGGTTCTTAGAAATAAAGACTTCAAAGTATCAGAAAAGGAAGTCTGATTTTGGTACTGATCCACATGATCCCAGTCACAATTCAAACAAATCGTCATCCACGGCGAAAAAGCTTCGATGGAACCATCACTTTCATCTACTTCCAAAACTGCCCACTTTGACTTGGAATAGAAGCCAGCTGGCATGAAGAATTTTTGAAATTGGGCACCAATTATGTGAGAAGCCTCAAATTTACATTCTCGAAGTACCCATGCTAAACGCCCCGAAACGCTCGTTTTCCCATGGCTTCCCACCACTGCAATGACCCGGTGCCTCGCAAATAACTTAGCAAGGAATTCGCCCCTCCTGTAAATGGGTATGTCGGAGTTCTCACATTGAAGCAAAAATTTATCGTCTTTTTGGATGGCGGAAGAATGGACGATACAATCTGGCACTTTTATGGGATTTAATTCGTCCAATACATGAATCCCCTTTTCTATTAAGTAACTCTTCCCAGGCTCAGTAAAACAATCGTCATAGGCTTCAACCCGCACCCCAGCTCCACGGAGATAAAGTGCAAGGGGTGCCATGCCCATACCCCCCGCTCCTAGTAGTAAAACTTTCTTGGGCCTTTTCATAAGCTAAATTCTAAAAGGTCTCCAGATAACTGGGCATCCCTCTTCGGTCTTAATGCCCCGAGAATATCTTGGGCTAATTTCTGAGAAACATCTTCCTGATCCAGGGAGTAGAGATTTCTTCTAAGAACGGCTCTGAATTCTTCATTAAACATTACTTCCCTAACCTCCAGAAGAAGCTTTTCATTCATGTCTTGCTCCAAGCATACCACTCCTCCTCCTTTTGCTTCCAAATAATTGGCATTGGCAAGTTGATGCTGATCCGCTGCATAGGGATAAGGGACAAGAATGGACGGAACCCGACATCGAACAATTTCAGCAATAGAACCCGCACCTGCTCTGGAAATAACTAAATTTGCTGCGGACATCAAAATATGCATTTGATCACTAAATGGAACAAATCGGCTCACAATTTTTTCACCCCCCATGCCTTCTAATTGAATCGTTCCGGCATTCTGTTCATGCATTCCGGTAAGACAATAAACCGAAATTCCATCCTCTGCTAAGTCGGCTAAATTATTTTTCACCCATTTATTGAGAGCAGCAGCCCCTTGGCTTCCACCAAGTACAACCAATAATTTTGCACTCATCGAGATCCCCAGACATTTCCTAGCTCTCTCCATCGGAATTCTTCTGAAATCCGCACGCAAGGGATAACCTGAAGGGATAACTTTCTCAGGAGGTAAACCCGGTAAGGTTACTCCCACGGGAAGATAGACCCTCATGGATCGATTCGCCAAAAAACGCACAGCCCGACCCACCACCCGGTTTGCCTCGTGAACGAAAAATGGAATTCTAGTAGTGCGTGCAGCGAGCGCCGGTCCAAAACTTGAATATCCACCAAAGCCAATCAGTGCATCGGCATCTACTTTACGGAAAAATGATCGTGCACTCAAAAAAGAACAAACAAATCCTTTTAAAAATTTCAGGAGTCCCAAAGGAGTCTTAATCAAAGGAGCACCCGGCATCGGCACAAAGGTTAAATCTGGATATTTAGACGCAAGTCTTGAATCAACCTGTTTCTGGCTTATGAAGAGCCAAGTCGGGCTACCGACCTCTTCTAGACTTTGCGCTAAAGCAATCCCTGGAGTTAAATGCCCACCCGTGCCCCCG
>JAQCIX010000133.1 GCA_027593365.1 Verrucomicrobiota bacterium | reverse complement strand
CTTTAGCTCTTCTTTGAAAAAAGAGCGGTCCAATGCCCGGTATCCATTCTTCAACTCCTCAATTACTTTCTCCAACCCGATTTTAGACTTTTGCCAATCTGGATTGAAACGGAACTCTTTTTCCACCTGAATCGCCTCGGAATCGGAAAGTTCTCCCAATAGATACTTCGCTATCAGCACGGTCTGATCCCTAGCGATTTTATTTTGAGACGGCAGGTAAGAGGCAAATTCGAGCACCCAACCCAAAGGAAGACTTTGTTCTCTCAACTTTCTATGACTACCCATCAAATCTCTCTCCAATTTAGGGTAAAGAAATGCCTGAGCCTTCAGGAATTGGATTGATTCCCTCCTATGTAAATCTTGACCGTATGGAACAGCCTCAAAAAGCTCAAGTTGCCCCAAGCTGGGCTTCTGTTTTTCTGGCCAATGTAAGAGAAGTCTTTTTTCAAGTTCTTCAAAAAAAAGAAATCTTTTATCCAACAGGGAGAGAGCTCCCCCATTTGGTAAGTCCGGTAACATCTCAACGATCAAAGATTCGATTCGTTGACTATCTGTAAGGCAGAGATTGGCAAAACAAAGGATTTCGTGGATCCATTGCCTGATCGTTGCAACCGAAGCAGTCATTTCTCTAATGTGGGTTGATCTTTTTCTTCCAGCATGAATTGAATCAATGCTTGCACCATGCCGTTCGATAATATTTTCCCCTTCGATCGATCCGTCCACCCAGCCTCTCTCATCATCAATCTCCAACTCTGTGGAAAATCACCGGTAGGCCAATGCTTCCAAATCTCAAAAGCATCTGTACCACTATGAACGCTCAGAAGGGGAAGTATTCCATCAATCCAAATTGTATTGGCTTTTCCAGATGCAAATTTTCCGCACAAAACCGAATCTCTCCATTTTTTTACAAGATTCAAAATAGGCTTTCTTTCCACACTGCCCACCCCTTTCGCTTGCTTGATACTTCCAATCAGATCAATCAAATCAACGACCCAATTGGGGTTAACCGCACAAAGCTCAGCATATTGAAGAAGACGGGTTTTCGGATGATTTGCAGGCCTACATCCTTTTAATTTCCAATTGTTTATCGATGAAAATATTTCGATGGGGGCAGCCCTTTGCTCAATCCAACAACTTAGAGGATACCTTTGTGCCAACCTAAGCATATTGGCTTTATTTCTCTTGTAACCGAGGATTTCCAAAAACCATTGATGGCATGCGTCAGACCACTCCTGATTCGCCAACCTGTTGCGGGCGAATTGAATCTTTGCCTGCCATCTTTTGAGTGCTAATTTATCAATTTCATCTAAACTAAACTTGGCTAACTTGACTACAGACTGATCTATATTAGTGAATCCACCTGATAATTTGGCCAAAGCATAATTCTCAGCATACTCCTCAAGTCCCTGAAATAGATAAGGTAATAAAACAAGAGTGGGAATAGGCTCTCCATTCATCGATTGGATCGGTTCAGTCATCCCTTTTGCAGAAAAAACCGATACCTGTAAGATGACCTTTTCAAAATTAGGGTCTTGGTGGTGTTTGTGATACCGCCATTGATTTGGGTAGAAATGGATTTCAATATCCCCATGGTGTTGGGCCCCATCGATCGATAAAATTGCCCCTGTAAAATCGGGTCCCTCCTCAGCCAAGTTCCATACTCCACAATCGAGGACAACGATTTTTTTTCCACATTCAGTGAACAAAGATTCTGTAAGAAATTCCTGCTCCCTCCAAATCTTCTGTATGACCCTCTCCTCCAAGTTCAGCGAACCGTAAAACCCAGGAACTTCCCGCACTTGACCATCGGATTTCTCAATATTTCCCACCATTAGAATTCGGGAATATCGATCTTATTATGAAAAGGTTCCTGCCATTCGTTTTTCTTCCCCCTGCGTTGCTCAACTTGTCTGGCTACCTGATCAATCGAGTATTCCAGCTTTTTGATCAATTGATCCACCCGCATCGCAGAGGCACCACAGGAATACGCACAATTACGAATCATATTATCGTTGGTTACCACACATATGTGCGACGGATATTTGGAAGCTAGCACCATACGTTCAATCACTCCATCTGCACCTTCTTGAGAAGATGAATAGACCACATCAAAAAGGTCAGACGATCCAAATTTTTGAATCGAGCCTCGCCCCCCTCTTCCATCAAAAACAACCGTTAAGCGAGTGCCTGTATTCGTTACAGGTTCGATCATCCTTAACAAGCTGTCCCTTGCTTGATTTCGGTCTAGCGTGAGTTCTTGTTGAAGCTCAGGAATAGCGTGTATTGCATTATTGCCATCGATCATCAGATGTTCTTGCATATCTTTTGGTAAGTAATCTAGGAATAAATGATGAATGGGTGTTTATCCCTTTCTCTACAACAGATTAACAAACTTTCCAACAACTTCATGAGCCTAGCATTTTTATTTCCAGGTCAGGGTTCCCAAGTCAAAGGCATGGGAGCTGAATCCTTTGAACGCTTCCCGGAACTTGTCCGACAAGCCGATCAAGAACTCGGTTATGCTCTCAGTGAAATTTGCCTGCACGACGAAAGTAATCAGCTTGGCCAAACTCAATTTACTCAACCAGCGCTATATTTGGTTAGCTTTCTAGAAGCTAAATCCAAGATGGAAGACGGTCTGATTCCAACCGCAGCAGCAGGTCACTCAGTCGGTGAATTCGCGGCTCTTGCAACCGCTGGAGCCATCTCCTTCCTCGATGGTTTAAAAATGGTATCCAAGAGAGGTGAGATCATGTCTCAAGTTACAGGGGGCGGAATGGCCGCCGTGATAGGGCTTGATGAGGAGGCCATCCGGAAGACCCTCAAACAAACGGAGGCCGATCAGGTAGATGTGGCCAACTTCAATTCACCCGGCCAAATCGTCATTTCAGGTCCGGAATCTCAAATCCAAATGGTTCTTTCGCCCTTGAAAGACGCAGGTGCTAGAATGGTGGTTCCCCTGAAGGTAAGTGGTGCGTTCCACTCTCGCATGATGGAAGTGCCCGCCCAGGAATTTGAAGGTTTCTTAGGATCTTTTTCTTTCTCTGCACCCACCTTGCCTGTTTATTCAAATGTGAAAGCTGCTCCTTATCAAAATGGAGAAGAAATCCCCCACCTCCTAGTTAAACAGATACATAACTCGGTCCGTTGGTCAGAAACCATCACTCAAATGAGGCAAAGTGGGACAGTGGAATTTACTGAATGTGGCCCCGGTAATGTTCTTACCAAGTTACTTCGTCAAATACCTTAGCTTTTCAACTCGCCCGAGTATCCAAGCTTAACTTGGTAAGGTTTCTTTCTTTCAGCAGGTTCACCACATCAATAATACGCTGATAAGGTAAGGTCTTGTCTCCACGTATATGAATCGTAGGAGCCGGACTATCAGAGTTGGATAAGGAATCTAGTCTAGATTTTAATTCAGAAAGAACTAAGGGTTCTTTTCCCCAAAAGAATCTGCCCTCCGCATCAATGGTAATATATTTATCTTCCACTGGAGGAGGCGGTTGCTTGGTTGTTGAAGATTGATCAGGCAGATTCACCCGGTTGTATTGTTCGATCACAGGCGTGGTAATCATGAAGATAATGAGAAGCGAAAAAGCTAAATCAATCAAAGGGGTTACATTCAAATCTGATATAACAGCCAACTTGTTTTTCCGGTGAAAGTTCCTCGCCATTTTACTGTAAAAATTTCTACTTTAGCGAAAATTCGGCTTACTCTGTTTCCAGCTCGATACGGTCTGCAAGGTTGCTGGCGAAATTTTCTAGCTTGGTCATTTCTGCTCGAGTAAAGCCAGATAGTCCATTGTAGATAAAAACGATCGGGATGGCTACAAGTAAGGCGGTTACGGTGGTAAGCAAAGCACCCGAAACCCCAGGAGCCAGGTGCTCGATCGTGGCACCACCGGAATCCATAGTACCGAATGCATCCATCACTCCCCAAACTGTCCCTAGCAGACCCAGGAAGGGTGCCCCCGATACCACGGTAGCAAGCCAATACATATTTTTTTCGTACCTATCCTCTAGTTCCGTCACTGCTCGGCTTATGGCATTTTCCACATAGTTCATACGGACTTTACCATTTTTGGCTCCTACTCTGGCTGCGGCCATCGCCCTGGAACATACTTGTAGATATGGACTACCTGGACCTTTAAAATTGTCATCATCATAATCTACCATGGTGACCAATTCGTTAATTCTCCTCTCATCACGAGCATTCGCCCGACGAATTTTTCTCAAGTCCGAAAATTTACTAATAATAAAAGCAATTGCCCAGCAATTCATCAGGACTAAAGCAACAATGACTAATTTTCCGGCAAAATTTGAATCAACGAAGTAATCGATAACTCCAGCTTCAGCCAGCACAGGACTAAAATACTCAATCATAACATTCCCACTATTAAATTGTAAAGATACACACCCACCCATTGAAAATTCATTTTAGACCTTTAAAAATCAATGAAAAAATCTCAATCGGTAAAACTATTTCACACAAAGCGATTAAGTTTGCAGGTTTTGTGAAAGCCTTTTAGGCAGAATCATCTATGTTCATAGATCGAAAAGTCCTAGATGAAATAAATTCTAAGCCCTTCACTTTGGCTTCCCGGAAAGGGGTTGTTGGTTTAGATGGCTTTGTAGACAAGATTGTCGCCCCAGTGGAAAAAAGACACGGGTTAGGAGATCAATTTGATGCAGTTTCAACTATTGCAGAAATGGGTGCCAAGATTTCTGCAGCTGCTGGTAAAAGTGCAAATATCGAACTCTTTCCACGCTTCGAAAAGCTTGGTGGGAACGGTCCAATTATGGCAAATGCCATGCTTGCTCTCGGAATGGAAGTCCGATACATCGGAGCTTTAGGTTCGCCCTCGATCAATCCGGTATTTGAGGAATTTGCCAGTAAAACCAAAGCGATTACCCTGTG
>JAQCIX010000132.1 GCA_027593365.1 Verrucomicrobiota bacterium | reverse complement strand
TACCCGAAGCAGAGTATCGTCAGTTGGAATCTTTGGACAGTTGTGCCAACTACCTACTCCCAAAATTCGAAGCTGGAGCTGCTGCTTAATTTAACTTCTCGCCTCTTTAACGGGCACTTATTCCGATAGCGACCTCCGATCACGCCCTCCCATCTTCTACGGATGTACTGATAATAGGGGCTGGTCTTGCCGGGTTAGCTGCTGCCGCCAGATTAGCTATGTTTGGCAAAAAAGTGGTTTTGCTCGAAAAGCATTATGTTGTGGGAGGCTTGAATAGCTTTTATGCCCGGAAAGGAAACAAGTTCGATGTGGGGCTTCATGCTTTAACCAATTACCCCTCCCCCAACTCCGGAAAAAAATCTCCCTTACTCAAGCTTCTCAGACAATTACGACTTTCCCTCGACGACCTCGATCTCCTTCCCCAAAGTCGATCGCGTATTACTTTTGGAGACTGCTCCTTATCCTTCCATAACGAGTTTGAATATTTTTATAATCAGGTGGCCGAAAAATTTCCGTCATCCATGAGTGCATTTTCTAATCTTTTGCGAAAGATGGAAGATTTCCCTGCCTACCAAGTTGATGCCCCGGATCTTTCCACCCGTACCATACTCGCAGACTCCCAAATCGATCCCCTGCTTGCAGAGATGCTACTCTGCCCAACCTGCTACTATGGCTCAGCTCTGCCCAATGATATTGATTTTGCCACCTTTGTGATGCTTTTCGACGCCATCTTCAGGCAGGGCCTATGCCGTCCAAAATTTGGAATTAGAGCCATCCTTGACCCTTTAGTAAAAAAACTCAAAGAGCTTGGGGTAGATCGACGAATGAACTGCGCGGTTCAATCGATCCAATCGACTGAAGATGAGGTTACTGAGGTTCTTTTAGAAAATGGGGAGAGGATTCAGGCCCAACAAATCATTTCTACTTGCGGAGTAATTGAGACTGCAGAATTGCTTAATCAAACTGCAATTGAACCGGACAAGGCACGCACCGGTGAATTTAGTGTGATCGAATCCATCCGAGTGTTTACTGGACACCCAAAAGATTTTGGGTGGGATGAAACCATAGTGTTCTTCAATGAATCGAACAAATTTGATTACAACTGCCCGGATGGGTTGGTTGACCTAAGATCGGGTGTCATTTGCATGCCAGATAATTATGGTCCTGCCGACGAAAGCCAAGATTCCAAAATAAGAGTCACCCACCCCGCAAACTTCTCAAAATGGTCCGTTCTGTCGGAAAATGAATACTCAGATCAAAAAAGTTATTGGGAAAGTACGCTACTAGAAAATGCGATGCAATATCTACCCAATGGCCATGAGATCTCAGGGAAACTGAATGAACAAACCACCCTCGTAGATACCTTTACCCCAAAAACTATCAAAAGATTTACCAGTCATGTGAACGGCACCCTGTATGGCTCGCCCACCAAGCGAAGGGATGGATCCACTAAATTCAAAAACTTGTATCTTGCGGGAACCGATCAGGGATATGTCGGTATCGTGGGTGCAATGCTAGGGGGAATCGCTGTCGCCAATAACCAAATCCTAAGGGCAAGCTAACCCTTCCCTCTTGCCAGCACTTTTATATAATCTCCTGAATTAAGCCCTCCTGAACCTCGGCTAAAACTAGATAGATAAGATAAAAAGGCTGAATCGAACTAGATTTTTGGGAAAAAGAAACATCCCCTGTCTCCAGTTCAACATCAGTGAGAGCACCCAAGTATTGTTCCCTAACATGCATTCGTATTTCCGTGATGGATCGCAGTACAAGTTCGGCATCATTCTCCTCCATCTCGACATAACCATGGGCAAACTTAGAACTGTTTAACAATCGTGCCAGAGCCTGGCGATCTTGAGCAAAGTCCTCACCCAAGCTAGATTCCCAAGAATCAACCAAATCACCGTCCTTCTCATCGAGGTACGGGAAAGCGGGTAAAGATCGGTTCCTGCACTCGGAAAAACACTTCACGATCAAAGGTGCGAGTCCTCGGGTGATTCGGGAGTCCACTTTTAATCGAAACTCAATCATCCTTTTCCAAAATAGTTTGCAGGTGCCAATGCTGTAATTGATAAGCATAATTTTCCGCCTTTTCGCGATTCCCAGACCAGACGACCGAACGCCCCTGTTCATGAACTTCTCTCATGTGTTTGGTGGCCTCAGTATCATTAAAACCAAGGACTTTTTTAAAAACCATCACCACATAATTCATCAGATTTACGGGATCATTAAGCACCACCACCCGCCAGGGAATATCCAGTGAGGAATCCTCCTGGGTTTCGGTTTTAGTGATAGTTTCTAGAATCATTCTGTAAGCAAACTCAGTACTCTATTGGAAATTGTCTGATAAACGAGAGGATTTTTACACTTTACGGGCTTGCTTGTTTCTCGAAAGCAAGTTTCCTAAAGGAATGCTCAAAATACCATCCTTTATCTTAGGAGGAATCCTTATATTAACTGGCTTGATCAGTTATCTCGTTCAAGACCCCAGCCTTTCGATTAAGCTGACTGGACCATGGGCAAGTGATGCTGAGTTTGTACTCTCCGATGGCACTCAGGAAGTCATGCTCGATTTTATGCCCTGCGATGACTCTGCTGGTGAAAATGTCTGGTGGATCGTACATAAATTAAACGAGAGGCATGCAAAGGAGATCAATGAAAAGAATTACGCCCGAAAAGCTGGCAGAATGGAAGGCGAGATGGAATCCTTCTGGTATGCGAGTTCTTCCGGGGAAACTCTGGCTGGTCTCCTCCAGGAATCCGAAAATTACAGCAATGCTGGCACGGAAAATTATGAACCAATTGAATGGCCCGAAATTGATGTGGAAAAAGCCAAGTTGCGCTTTATTTACAACAATCTGGGTGGTGCGGATGGCCCCGTCACCCTGAGCTCTACTAATTGGGAAAATGTACTCAACGCACCTGAGAATGGTGAATCTCTTGAATTTGGTAAAAGTTGGACCGCGTTTATTCCAGGAATTATTGGTCTGATTTTAATTTTATTGGCAATAGCTGCTGATAAGGCACCCAATGCCAAAAAGCACATTATGCATGTTGCTGTACTCATTGCCCTACTTGGTTTTCTGTCCATAGCCAAAATGGTATTTGGAGCCTTTGCTGAAATGAGCTGGTGGAGGGGCGAGCCTTACCTGATTTATGAAGCATCGAGCTTAAAGCCCACCAGTATGCTTCTCTCCGCTGGACTTCTTTTGATCTATGTTATTTTATGCGTCGTTTCCTTCATCACCGCACGTAAGGAAATGGCCGCCCAAGCAGCCCGGGATGCTGCCAAGAAAGCAGCCGTGCTCAAAAAAGCTGCCAAGCGTAAAGATACTCCAGACACGGACGCAAACAGCAAAAAGAAAGAGGGAGATTCAGAATCTAAGGAAGATAATAAGAAGGATGCTCCCGAGAAGAAGGATGCTCCCGAGAAGAAGGATGCTCCTTCGGATCAAAACTCTTCTGAACAACCAAAGAAAAAAGATTCAGAACAGCCTAAAAATGAATCCGATTCTGAAACGGTTAAATCAGATTCCAGCAATAAGGAAGAAGCCCCTTCTACTGAGCCTGCAAAGACCGAGGCGACAGAGCAAAAACCTGCAAGTGATTCCTCCTCTCCGAAGGAAGAGAAGTAGAGGATTCAACAATAAAAGCCCTTTTTAAAAGGTAACTTTTAAGGCGAGCTAACAACCTCTCGATATATAAGTAGCGTATTGGTGTGCTGCAAATTCGGATCCTACGACCAAAGCAGATTTCTCTATCTTAGTTAAAACATAAAATTGTAACCGATCTTAGAACCCTACAGCACGAAAACCGTGTTAACGGGCAGTAGTAGAAAAGTGGCACACCCGGAGAGAGTCGAACTCCCAACCTCCTGATCCGTAGTCAGGCGCTCTATCCAATTGAGCTACGGGTGCAAAAGCCAAAGATTTACAAAATACTTATGTGAATAGGATGAGCAAGCGAATTAAAGTCGCTTACTCAAAAGGCTACTCAAATTTTCCGAAAAATAAGGGAAGCGTTGTGACCGCCAAAGCCGGAATTGTTACTCATAGCAACGGATACCGAAGCTTCGCGAGCTTCATTGGGCACATAATCCAAATCACAGTCTGGATCGGGCTCTTCGTAATTGATGGTGGGAGGAACCACTCCTTCATCTATAGCCTTACAACAGGCTGCGGCTTCAATCGCTCCGGCAGCCCCAAGCAAGTGACCGGTCATCGACTTGGTGGAACTCACCATCAACCCATTTTTGGCGTAGTCCGAAAATACATTTTTGAGAGCTGTGGTCTCCGAGCGATCATTGTAAGGAGTGGAGGTACCATGAGCATTCACATAATCGACCGAGTTTCTCTCGATCTTGGCCTGATCCAAAGCCAGATTCATACACTCGGTAAGAGCCTCGCTTGATGTATCTGGAGTGGTCACATGAAAAGCATCACAAGTGGCAGAATAGCCGATGATTTCGGCGTAGATTCTCGCGCCACGAGCCTGAGCATTTTCCAAAGTCTCTAATACCAACACACCTGCACCTTCACCCATAACGAAGCCATCTCGGTTCTTATCAAACGGACGGGATGCTCGGCTGGGGTCGTCATTAAAATTGGTGCTCATCGCCTTCATCGAGGAAAATCCTGCGAATCCAATTCGGGTAACGGCAGCCTCACTACCACCAGCAAATATAACATCCGCAGCCCCTCGCTTGATCATTTCGAAAGCTTCGCCGATAGCATGGGAACCCGATGCACAGGCACTGACCACAGAAAAGTTAGGCCCTTTGGCCCCCAGATCAATGGCAATAATTCCACCCGCGATATTGGCAATCAAAGAGGGAATCATGAAAGGAGAGACACGACGTGGTCCTCGTTCGATCAAAGTAGTCATCTGCTTCTCGATCGTATCCATCCCTCCAATTCCTGATCCAACAAGAACG
>JAQCIX010000131.1 GCA_027593365.1 Verrucomicrobiota bacterium | reverse complement strand
CATGTCCTGTGCGACTCCTGCAAACCTGTCTGATGAGGATTTGCGTGCATCTCTAGCTTTACTTGAAATTGACCCGAAAGAAGTCATCCATTCGGAAAAAGTTTTGAGTGCAGTCGGTTGTAATAAATGCCAAAATCTGGGTTTTCGTGGACGAGTAGGCATCTTCGAACTCATGCGTATGAGTGATGATATTCATGGATTGATTATCAAAAGTGCATCTGCCCCAGAGATACGGGAAGTTGCTTTGACTCAGGGTATGACAACCTTGCAGGAAAGCGGTTGGGCTCAAATTAAGAGAGGGCTCACCAGTTTAAGTGAAGTGGTTCGATATGCCGATATCTTCATCGACGAAACCCAAGAGGATCATTCTTTGTGATTCAAGATTGGGATTCTATTACACTTTATTTTGATTGTGTCAGATTTTGAATATATAGCCATTGATAAGAAAGGGAAAACCCGGAACGGTACCATTAACGCAGCAGATCCGAAAGCTGCCCGCCGGAAAATCATGCAATCCGGACTCACGGTTCTGAAGATCAAAATGAGTGGGAGTTCGACCTCTGCTGGTTCCAAGGAGTCGAAGTCCAAAGAAAAAAAAGAATCTTCTTTAAGAAATAAGTTCTCCAGTAAAGGTGAGGCGATTGGGCTTGAATTCTTAAAGCGACTCTTGGAACTGCATGGGTCTGGTATGCCGGTTGCCGATGCAGTCAAGCTGTTGAACTATCGACTGTCTGATCCTCAGCAAAAGAGTTTATCTGGCGTTCTTTGGAAGGAACTTGCCGAAGGGAGGACTCTATCCCGTGCCATGCGTCATTTGCCTGGGTATTTTAGTGAGTCTTCCACCTATGTGATCGAGGCGGGGGAGGCGACGGGGAACTTGGCTCCTATTTTGAGCAAAATCATTTCTCATTTGGAAGAAAAAAGAGAAATACGATCTCGGGTGTTGAGTGGGATGACTTATCCCTTGTTTGTTGGTCTGATGGCGATTGGCGTGGTCTTGTTTTTCTTGTTTTTTCTGCTTCCGCAAATTCAGGAAATGCTGGCATCTTTAGGGGGAGAGTTAAACCTGATGGCTAGAATTATGATTGATGGATCTAACCTGGTTTTATTGTTTGGCCCGTTTGTGCTCATTGCATTACTGGTTGGGTTTGGAATTCTAACTCAATGGAGTAAAACCGAAAAGGGAGGTATTGCCCTCGATCGATCTCTGTTAAAAATACCACTCTTTGGGAACATTTTTTTCCTTTCTGAACTTTTCCATCTGAGTAGCCTATTAGGTACCCTGATTTGGAGTGGAATTGGACTGACGGAAAATCTCAGATTGTGCGAGAGAACCATAAAAAACAGATACCTGCGTGCATCTTTCCGTTCTGCCCGAGTATTGGTGAACGAAGGTAAATCTTTACCCGATGCCTTCCGTAAATTTAAACTTATGCCCCCTATGCAACTGGATGTAGTCGAGGTCGGGGAGAAGACAGGAAACCTCGGAAACAGCATGGATGATATTTCGAAAACCTTCCGGACTCAGCTAACCAAGAAGATAAAAGGGATGACCAATTTGATATCGGGATTGGCTCTTGGTTTTGCATTTTCATTGGTTGCATTAGTCGCGATCTCTATTGTCACAAGTATTTTCCAGGTAAGTAAAAGTATTAGCTATTGAACAACGATGTTTTCCTTTTACTCCAAACAGTCTTATTTATTACTAGCAGCTTTGTTCATTTTAGGATGCACAGATGATAAATCAGTCGAAATCGAAGTTACTTCGGAGCAGATTTCAGATAAACTAGCCAAGCAGGCCAAGTCTGGAAGGTATGTTTTTGAGGATGGGTCTCTTTACGAAGGCGAGTTGGTGCTTGGATTACCAGATGGATATGGAGTGATAACATACTCCTCAGGCGATTTATACGAAGGCCAGTTTGCCAAGGGTTCTCCGAACGGATATGGCACCATCCGCTACAAAAGTATTCAGGACTTAGAGAAGTATTCAGGAAACTGGGAAAATGGAAAACGGTCTGGGTTTGGCGCATTAACCATGGGGGACCAGTCCGTTCTCGAAGGTCACTGGGAGCAAGATAACTTAAAATACGGTGAGTTCCGTGACGCTTCCGGAAATATTAGTTATGGGAAGTGGCAAAATAATCGATTGAGTGAAGGAAACTTATTTTTGTCTAATGGAGATCAATTTTCAGGAGCTTTTAACGAGGATGGTTCTTATGATTATGGAACTTTAAGCACTGTAAATGGGACGATTTATTTTGGTGAATTTGAGAAAGGCTCATTTGATGGAAAAGGAGTTTTCATAGATGAAGAAGGAATTCAATATACTGGAGGTTTTGCAGAAGGAGTGAAATCTGGAATGGGCATTTTAAAAGATCTCGATGGTTCCATTTACTCGGGAGAGTTTCTTGGGGGTCTTCCTCATGGGCAGGGCAGGCAGTCTGACTTAAGTGGGGTTACTTATGTGGGATCATGGGAATTTGGAAAAAAACAGGGTAATGGAGTCTTAGACTTTAATGATGGTACTTCCTTTGTTGGTGAATTTGAAGATGGTTTGGCCGTGGATGGTATTTATCAGTGGGACGATGGGACAACCAGCCGCTCTTTTCAGGATGAAAATGGAGCCTGGCAGGACTTTGAGGAGTAGTTTGCAAGGCTAACATTGGAAGTTGCCAATTATTAGAAGATTTTGAAAATATAATACAAAACCATGCCTGATTCATCTACATTTTCACTCAAAATATGGGGTGCTCGTGGGAGCATTCCTTGCCCAGGCCCTGGTACGGTTAAATACGGTGGGAACACCACATGTTTTGAACTTAATTGTGGCAGCCGAAGGATCTTGGTGGATGCGGGTACTGGTATCCGATTATTGGGTAAAAAAATCATGCTTGAGGAAGGCAACCTTCTCCATGCGGATCTCTTCTTTACTCACACGCACATGGATCATATCCAGGGTCTTCCTTTTTTTGCACCCCTGTATAATCCTCAAAGCGATGTACGGTTACATGCGGGTCACTTAGATGGCATAACCTACGACTTACAAGGGATCATTGGTACGATGTTAATGAAGGACCCGGTCTTCCCGGTTCCCAGCTCACTGATAGAAAAAGCCTGTAGCTTTAATGATTTTGATTGCGGTAAAGTTTTTGAGCTAGAAGGAGGAGTGGTCTTAAAAACGGCTCCTCTTAACCACCCCAATGGTGCTTGTGGTTATCGAATTGAATTCGATGGGAAGGTATTGGCAATTTGCACCGATACAGAACACTTCGAAGGAAAACTAGATGAAAATGTTCTTTTTTTGGCAGAGGGTGCTGATTTACTTATTTACGACGCTGCTTATACCGATGAGGAATACCCGAATTTTAAAGGGTGGGGACACTCGACCTGGCAGGAGGCGGTAAAGGTTGCACGAGCAGCGTCTGTCAAACAAACACTGCTCTTCCACCATGATCCTTCTCACGATGATGCAAAAATGGATGAAATTGCTGGGCTTGCTTCCAAGGAGTTAGCCAGCGTTCGACCCGCAATAGAAGGCGAAGTCATTCAGCTCTGAGCAGAGAGTTGCATGCTTTAGTTTCACTCTTGGTAGAGCTCGATTAATTCTCCTCCATTTCCCTCTTTTTTAACGACTCTGCCTCTTGGTTGTTCGAGGAGCTTTATATTACCAGAGTTGAAAATCCTGGCATCCAACCATTTGACTGGAGCAATAACTACCTCGCCCGTTCCGTGATGAGAAAGCTTAGCTTCCTCGAGAAATAAGTGTTCGCACAGTAAGGAGCCTGAACCATACGTTTCTGCATCTAAAGAGAGGACTTCTCGTCCTTGCAGGTTGATATTGCCAGACCCCTCGTGGCGTATCTTAAAGTTTTCGAAGTGTAAATCAATCCCATGAAAAGATCCGCTGGAATCAGAATAGATATTTAATTGCTTACCCGAAACATTCTTGATTCTGAGGTTACTTTGGTCGAGTAGGCGAATATCGCTGAGCTTGTCTATGGATACAACTACTTCGATGGGAAATGTTCTTTCTGCACTGAGTTTAATGAGAGGTATCTTGCGGATCAGGGAGAAGGAATTATTTGCATCTAGATAAAGTGTTCGGTCACGAACTTCTGCGATAACAGAATCGATGATCGAAGAATCAGCAAAGTATTCGACTTGTCGGTTTCTTCTTCCTGGTTCAATGAAAACGGTTAGGGCTCCCCCTACCTCAATTTTATCAAAATGAAAGGATAGAACTCTTTTGGATTCCACCCGACCTTCAAGAGGTAACAAAACGCAGAGCAAATTAAAGTAAGCGTAGAGCCCAATGAAGAGATATCGGCTAGAGATTAAATTAACTTTTTTTTCTGCCATATTTTTTGGGAGTCCTCTTGTTTTTCGAAGGCATTGTACCATCTTTGAGAAAGTTGATTTGGTCGCGCAATAAAGCGGCCTTCTCAAACTCAAGTTTTTTCACCGATTCAAACATCTCCTTTTCCAGTTGTTTGATTAACTTCTTAATTTCTTTGGGTGAATTAGACTCCGAAACCATGAACTCCTCTTTGTCTGCTTCTTTTTCAGTACGTAGGCTTTTCTGAATCGGCCTAGAGACACTTTTGGGAATGATCCCATGCTTTTGATTATATTCGATTTGTCTCTCTCTTCTGTATTGGCAGACATCCCACGCTGCCTGCAAGGACTTGGTCATCACATCCGCGTAAAAAATCACTCTTCCAAGCTCGTGCCTGGCTGCTCGGCCTGCGGTTTGAATTAAGCTTGTTTTACTGCGAAGAAATCCTTCCTTATCAGCATCCAACACGGCAACAAGTTCAACTTCAGGGAGGTCCAGCCCTTCCCTTAACAAATTTACTCCCACAATCACATCGTATTCTCCTGCCCGAAGGTTACGGAGGATCTCAACCCGCTCGATTGCATCGACATCGGAGTGGAGGTATTCGACCTTCACATCGCGTTCT
>JAQCIX010000130.1 GCA_027593365.1 Verrucomicrobiota bacterium | reverse complement strand
TTCGAGGATGATCAACTTGTCTTCCGGGGTCAGGCCGGGGACCGTGTGAGGGAAGGAAGGCATGGTAACCACCCACAACCTACCTCTGGCATCAAAGGCCATCTGTACGGGATTACGCAGTTCGGGGAACTCATCCTCGGAGGCGAATAAATTCACCTCATAACCATCGGCTACAGTAAACTCTGCCATGGCATCTGCTGGTGGTTTGATAATCCCGGTTCGGGCACCATCATCGTGCCCTTTTCCTGGTGGCATCGGATCGAGGGAAGGTTTTTTCAAATCAGCGAATCTTAGTTTCGGATCAGCCGCCATCCGGTGGACAATCTCCTCGGTGAGTTCGATCATCTTGTGGTAGCGGGGCATTTCCCCGGCATATTCATAAGGCCTTGCCCGAACCCCAAAATAGACCACCGCGTTCTTCGGGCGTACCACTTCGGCAACCCTACTATGTTTGGCCGAGGCAGCCTGGCGAACCTCTTGGATGTGATTTTCGGATACGGGCTTTGTGTTTTTTACACCTAGAGAATCAAGCAGTTCTTCCGCAATGATGGAGCCAATTTGTTTGTTTCCTAGGTCATTTAAATGGATGCCGTTCTCAGTTATCCGACTGCTCGAGTTGAGGGTGGGGGTGAAGAGGTCGATAAACAGGGCTTGGATCTTGCTGGCCAGTTCGGAGATGGCGTTACTGTAGAGTTTCAGGTTCTGATTGAGGTCTGAGACGGGGTGCTGGGCAGCAGTGGGGGACAGGAGGACAAACTTTGCCCCGGGGTGAGCTTTTGCAAGCTGTTGAATGTGGCTTTGGTAGTCTCGTTTAAATTGAGGTAGTCCCTCGGCTCCATGGAAGGCCTCGTTCATACCATATCCCAGAACGAGCACATTGGAGGGCCATTGTTTAATTAGGTTTTTCATGTGCTTGGGGTAGCCTTCAAGCCGTAAGCGGTTGCCAACTTCATCACCAGTCCAGGCAAGGCTACGAACTTTCAGACCCTGGTTGGGCATGGAAATTTGCATGCGGGCTTCCATACCCCCATGTTCGAGAAGTCGCTCGATCATGGAGTTTCCGTAGAAGAGGAGGGCGGGGCTTTCCGCTCTAGGGGGTGCGATCTGGGTGTTCGCAAAAGAGGAGTGGTTGCCAAAAACGGCAAGTCCAAGAAAAAGGAAAAGTGCTGGTTTGAGGATCATCATAAACAAAAAGAGGGAGCGTGTCTCCGGGTATCGGTTCTTTAAGTACTTCACGGATCATTGATCGGATGGACAAACCTATACTACTAAATTTTATGAAAAAAATCTTGTGAGTTGCTTCCAATGAGGGGGGCATATGGGCTGGTTGCATACCAAAAAGAGGGAAACTGGTTTAGGATAAGCAAGGATTGGATACACTTCGTCATTGATTGATTGGGAGCAGAAGCTCACTTTGATGAGATGCCTATTCAAAAATGTACCATTCTTTTTTCCGCACTCACGCTGCTTGCCTGTTCCTCGGTTTGGGCAAAGTCTAATTTCTCGCGCCAGACGATTGACTTGGGTGTCGTAGTGACCGATGCGAAAAAGTCCCTCGCCTTTTATAAAGATGTCATCGGGTTTAAGGAAGTGCCCGGTTTTGAAGTGAAGGGAAAGTTCCCCAAAGCGGTTGGATTGACCGATGGGTCTAGCCTCAATGTCCATGTTTTGGTACTGGGAGAAGATGAGTCAGCGACCAAGTTAAAGGTGATGCAGGTGGATTCAAAAAAGCCCGCCCGTACCATCGAGCAACCATACATTCATACCGTCGCTGGGTTTTCTTACCTTACTATATTTGTGGAGGATGTGGACCTCGTCCTCGCCAATGCCAAGAAGCATGGTTACGAAGCTTATGCCAAGAGCCCACAAATTCTTCCTGAGGGATTCCCTCAGGACCTTTGCTTGCTCATGCTGAAAGACCCAGACGGCAACTTTGTCGAAATCGTCGGTCCGAATACCAAAGCTCTGAGGAAGAAATCGAAAGAATAAGGCTTGAACTAAAAGAAACGAACCGCCTCAAAAGTGCTAATCTTGGCATGCCCCTCCATATTGGACTGACCGCAAAGAATAAATACCTTTAATGGACCGTTTGCCTGGCTCTTTGCCAAGGAATAAACACTTTCCAAAAGTAAAAGAAAAATGAAGGCTACTAATCTAAGTTTCATAAATTGGATTGTAATGGATCCTGATTTCTAGATCTAAACCAACAACTTTTTTACCACATGTCCATGTACATCGGTGAGGCGGTATCTTCTACCCTGGAAGAAATATACCAGGCGTTCATGATTAATTCCAAGCTGATGGAGCAGGGTAGCGTGAAGATCATGAACCGATACCTCATCCTTGGTGACGCGGTAGGAAAAATCATCGGTCTCCCCAAACTGTAGACCTGGCTTAAAACCACCACCTGCCAAAAGTTTGGTAAAACAACCGGGATGATGATCGCGCCCATAGGCTTCCATCACTTTACCATTTTGACTGTAGGTACTTCTGCCAAATTCGCCCCCCCAGACCACTATTGTATCATCCAGCAGTCCGCGTTGTTTAAGATCGGTGATTAAGCCGGCAGTAGCCTGATCCACTTCCCGGCATCGTTTGGGCAGATGGGCGGGCAGGTTGAAATGGTGATCCCATCCGGAGTGGTAAAGCTGAATGAAGCGGACATCTCGTTCAGCAAGGCGACGGGCCATCAAGCAATTGAATGCGAAAGTTCCAGGTTTGCGGGCATCTTCTCCATAAAGTTTGTAAGTTGATTCAGGCTCATTGGCAAAATCCGCAAGTTCCGGGATGGAGGTTTGCATACGGAAGGCCATTTCGTACTGGGCGATTCTGGTATCGACCGATGGATCACCTGAGCGGTTGGCCTCCTCCCTGTTCAAGGAATTGATGGCATCGAGGATGGATCGCTTCTCCTTTAGGGTTTTACCAGAAGGGTCGTTCAAGTAGAGCACTGGTTCTGTCCCTGAACGCAAGCGCACTCCCTGATGTTTGCCCGGAAGGAATCCATTTCCCCAGAGACGGGAGTTGAGTGGTTGCATATTGGGCAGGTCCCCACTCGATACCAGTGCGACGAATTCTGGCAGGTTTTGGTTCATGGTGCCCAGTCCATAACTTAACCATGAGCCCATACTGGGCCGGCCGGGTAAGTTGTGCCCTGTTTGCATGAAGGTCATGGCAGGGTCATGGTTGATCGGGATCGTGGTCATCGAGCGGATGGTGCAGAGGTCATCTGCAATTCCTGCCATGTGGGGTAAGAGTTCGCTGGTCCATGAGCCTGTCTGACCATGCTGGGCAAAGGAGTACTTACTAGTAATAACAGGTAGAATCTTTCGATTGTTATTAAACCCTGTTAGCCGGCCCTGTTGTTCAACATGTTTGAAAATATCACTACCGTGGTGCTTAGCGAGTGCTGGCTTATGATCAAAAAGATCGACCTGAGATGGGCCACCGGACTGAAAGAGATAAATGATCCGCTTAGCCCGGGCAGGGTGATGGGAGAATTTTCCAGCAGTTTTAGAGCCATCTGCAAGCAAACTGCCCAGAGCCATGTACCCGAGCCCTGCACCCACGGTGCGCAGGGCCTGACGACGGTTCATCTTCAACCAGAGGTTTTCAATTTCTTGATTCATAGGATAATCTATTTGCGGGTTATGGTCTCGCTGAGATTGAAAAGTGTGTGGCAGACATCAGTAAGCCCAGCCAGTTGAGCAGGTTCCATTGTCGTGCTGGATGGTGGACTTTCTCCCACGGATAGAGTGCGATTGGCAGATTTCGAATCTTTTCGGTAATGAGATATGCGCTGATTTTGTAGATCTGAAAGAAGCTGGAATTCTTTGTTGGAAGGCTTTCTTGAAAGCACTCTTTCAAAAGCAGATTTAATCGGGTCTGTTTCCCCATGAACGAGAACGGCGAGCGTGCGGGCCGCTTCCCAATAGGTGGGGTCATGCAGAGTAACCAGAGCTTGAAGCGGAGTATTGGTGGATGCCCGTTCGACGGTGCAAACATCCCGGCTTGGAGCATCAAAAGTAGACATCGATGGATGAAGAACGGCCCGGCGCCAGTAGGTGTAGAGGCTTTTGCGGTACAGGTTATCCCCTTTGCTTTGCACATAAAATTCGCGGTGGGAAGGCGGGGCGTTCAGATCATCCCAGACTCCATCTGGTTGGTAGGGCATCACACTTGGACCTCCCACTTTCTTGCTGAGTAACCCACTGGCGGCTAAAGCCTGGTCCCTGATCATCTCTGCAGGCAAGCGGAATGAGGAAGCACGCGAAAGGGAGCGGTTTTCAGGATCCTCAAGTTCAGGGCGATAGGTTGAGGATTGTCCATAGGTTGCCGATAGAACGATCTTCTTGATGGTTTGATGAAGGTCCCACTTGTGGTTGATAAAATCTTTGGCCAACCAATCGAGAAGTTCCGGGTGGCTGGGTAGTTCGCCCTGCAAACCGAAATTATCTGGGGTTTTTACCAATCCATAACCAAAGAACTGTTGCCATAACCGGTTGACCGATACTCGGGCAAACAGAGGGTTCTCCTTGGATACCAGCCAATCGACCAGTCCTAGCCGGTCCAGCCTGTATCCGTCAAAGGATGGAAGCACGGCCGGGGTTCTTGGAGTTATCCGCTTGCCGGGCTGGTCATAGAGTCCCTCCATGAGAATACGGGTCTCTCTTTCTTCCTCTTTCATGATCATGGTCAGGGCATTGGGTGGAGTGATGCCCCAGATGGACGATGCAAAGCGGAAGCGTCCTAAAACATGTTTATCATGGGAAGAAAATTGCATTCTCGCTTCCAACCTTGATCCCTTGGGAATATTTAATTCGGTCTCAAAATCGAAGCGGGCAATCTGGGTTTTGTTAAGGCCTCCCTGCACGGCCCATCCAGTTGTGGAGTCCCCGTCAATGCTTTGCTTCACATGAAAACCAAACTGATCAAAGGTGGCGGTAGCTTCCTTCATCTTCAAAGGCGTCCTGGAATTT
>JAQCIX010000129.1 GCA_027593365.1 Verrucomicrobiota bacterium | reverse complement strand
GGCAACCAGAGCAATGGAATAATTGGTTTCCGCAAGCATCTGCCTCGCTCGGTTCACACGCATGCGGCACAGCATCTCCCAGGGAGTCGTTCTAAAATATTCCTTAAATCTCCTCTCCAAAGTTCTGCGAGCAATCCGCAGGTCATAACACATCAGACCAACGGAAATAGGCTCCTGCATACGTTCATTCAGATAAGACATCGCACGCCGTAAGATAGGATCTTCGACCGCTAGGTGATTAGCTGAATGGCGAAGAGCTACACCCGTAGGCGGGATACGGACAGATTTAGGACGAATTTTAGAATTCTTCAAGAGGGCATCCATCTCCCGACCCAGTCGTTCTCCCAAAGCATCCCAAGGTATCGTTACGCTGGAAAGTGTAGGAAAGGTAAGGTTACAAACCAAAGGATCATCATTGGCCCCAATCACTGCAATTTCGTGTGGAACTTCAATTCCTAACTGAGAACAGGCCCCGCAAAGAAAACGGCCTAAGGGATCATGTACCGCAAAAATACCCGCCGGTTTCGGGAGTTCCCCCAACCAAAGCTGAAGTTTTTTACTAGGTGGACGAAAGGATTCGCTGTATCGTGAATCCTCGAATCCTTCCTCATTAAAAACGGAAAGAGGAACCTTCATAGATTTGGATGCTTTTTTAAATCCTTCGATGCGCTGTTCGGAATAAGGAGTTCCGTTTCCCAGACAGGCAATACTTTTAAATCCGACAGAAGAAAAAGCTTCGGCCGCTTCTTTCCCGACTGCCCAGTCATCAACATCTAAGGAAACACATCCCCGATGCTGTTCATCCGTGGCCAATAGAATAGTGGGAACCTTACCGGCAAGCTCAAGTAATTCCTCGCGATTCGGTAACTTCTCGAGAATCAAACCCCGCGGATTGATCTGTTTTATAAATTCCTGCAATTCTTCTAGCTTCCGATGAATACTCAGAATCCGATAATCCTGTACCCGACCTGCAAAGGAAGCGAGTGAAGGGGTTAACCTGCGAAGAAAAACCTCGCTCATAATAATAGCTACTGGTTGGCTCATCCAATTAAAAGATTCAATTCATTGGCGTAATACAACAGAAATTGTACGCAATTTGCGGATTTACCTATTAAGGAATCCACCTAGCATAAAACTTTTTCCTAATTTCAAACCCCTAACCTATTTGTAACTATGGCTCATTTTCCATGTGATAAAATTCAATACGAAGGACCCACTTCAAAAAATCCACTCGCGTTCAAGCATTACAACCCAGAGGAACAAATTGACGGAAAATCGATGAAGGAGCATCTGCGCTTTGCGGCCCCTTATTGGCATGTTATGCGCAATGTACTCGCCGATCCCTTTGGCGGTGGAACGGCGCAAATGCCCTGGGATGATGGCAGTGACTCAGTGGAAAATGCCCTCGCCCGGGTGGATGTTTTTTTTGAATTCCTCGAAAAGATGGGGATTGATTATTACTGCTGGCACGATCGCGATATCGCTCCCGAGCTCAACGACCTATCCGCTTCCAATAACGCCCTCGACCAAGTGGTTTCGAAATTGAAGCAGAAGCAGGAGGAGACCGGGGTAAAACTTCTCTGGGGAACCGCCTGCCTCTTTGCCCATGCCCGCTACTCCCAAGGTGCCGCCACTTCTCCCGATGCCAATGTCTATGCCTATGCGGGTGCTCAGGTCAAAAAGGCCCTCGAGGCAACCAAGGAACTGGATGGATTGGGATACACTTTCTGGGGAGGCCGCGAGGGATACTCCACCCTGCTAAACACCAATATGAAACGGGAACTCGACCACTTGGCCGCCTTCCTCCACATGGCGGTTGCCCATGCCGATAAGATCGGATTTGACGGCCCCTTCTACATCGAGCCCAAACCCCGCGAGCCCTCCACTCACCAATATGACAGCGATTCAGCAGCCTGCCTGAATTTCCTCCGTGAATATGGATTGATGGACCGCTTCACTCTCAACATCGAGACCAACCACGCCACCCTGGCCGGTCATACCATGGAGCATGAACTGACCGTGGCCGCAAACGCGGGGAAGCTTGGTAGTATCGACGCCAACCGAGGTGATACCCTGATTGGTTGGGATACGGATCAATTCCCCACCGATCTTTACCTCACCACCCAAGTCATGCTGGTGGTTCTAGAAATGGGCGGTTTCACTACCGGAGGTCTTAACTTTGACGCCAAGAGACGCCGCGAATCCCACGAACCTATCGACTTGATTCATGCCCATGTCGGCGGAATGGATACATTTGCACGAGGGCTAAAGATTGCACAAGCCATCCGCGAGGACGGTCGCTTGGCTGATTTCGTTCAGCAGCGCTACTCCAGCTTCGACTCTGGAATCGGAGCCAAGGTTGAATCCGGTGCCTGCACATTCGAAGATCTTGAAGCCCATGCCCTAGCTAAAGGAGAGCCCAGCTTAGCCAGCGGTCGCCAGGAAATGCTGGAAAACCTAATCAACGAGTTCATTTAAGATCATGAACGGTACTCCCTCTGCATCCGTCGTCCTTTCGTTCGTTTTGGCCGGCAGTTTAGGCTGCCTGCTTCAGGCTAAGGCTCCTCAATCGATCAAGATCGTGAGTTCGGCGGACTGGAAGGAACATGCTCAAGAGATCGATGGATTATCGGTAGAAGGCGGAACCCTCCACCCAACCGGCAAGAAAGGGATTTACCGCAGTCGGATGATTCCTTTCTCCAAAAAAAGTTCGGTTCGGTCCATCACCCTTTCCTGCTCTCCTAGGTGGGATAATTGGGTGGCCACCCCAAAGAAAGTGGCCCCGCGGGCTCTGGGAGACGCTCCCATTTTTTTGGTCAAGGAACCCAAGGATTACTGGCTGTTCGGAAGATACAAGGGAGGGAATCCAAAATCCAAAGGGTTTAAACCAAAAAAAATAAATCTGGAGGGGTATGACATGCCACTGCTTACCACTCCTGACCCCAATCTTTTTACTGCCCCTGGCGGCTTGGAAAAAGACAAAGGCGGATATCATGCTTTTCAAAGCAGGGATATGAAAAACTGGGTACACCATGGTTCTGTGACTGATCGGCATGCCAAATGGTCCACCACTGCAGAGCTAGTCGACGGGAAAGCATATATCTATTACGATTTCCCTAACGATCAGGATCCACACCTATACATTGATGACAACCTGACCGACGGGATACCAGGCAAGGATATGGGGTTGGCCTTTCTCGATCCCTCAGATGGATCAGACTGTGCCATCATTCGCGACCTCGACGGTAAGTTTCACTTAATTTACGAGGATCACAGCCCGATCAATGCCCGCAGTCACTCCTGGGACTCCCCTCTTGCCGGACATGCGGTGAGCGATAACGGTATTGGAGGCTTTAAAATCCTCCCCCCAGCAGTTGATTACCGGACCAAGCCCACCGGTGTGTTTAAGGAGTACTCCCACCCCCATTGGCATGCAGAACACCCCAAGAAGTTCCCTGCCAAGGAAGGTACCAAGCAGGCATATGCTCGTTACGAGGTTCATGAACCCGAACAGGATGCCTATGGAGATTGGGGAGCGATTGCTATTGGCGGAAGGTATTATTTGGTGGGGGACTTTCATCCGGCCCACCAGTCCATCCGTACCGCGATCTTAACATCTCCAAGCCTAGATCAGAAATTTGAATTCATTGGTGAGCTCGGAAATGGCCACCCGGATCCCGACATTGGATTTGCCGAAGGGCAGTTTTATCTGATCAACCAAACCCCCAAGGATTACATCAGTCCAGGCCCTTGGGTCGAAAGTGCGGAGGTGCGTGTGGGCGTAGATACCAGCAAGGATGGAAAAGCGGACACTTGGAGCGAATGGGCAGAAGTGAAGGAACAATATGATCACATCGCTGGTTTCTCCAAGCAGATCAAACGCATCCCCGCATCGATGGACCTCAGTAAGTTGCCCCACGGGCATGGATTATCTTTCGAAATTCGCCTGACCGACACCACGGAAAATTCATCTAAGCCCATGATCGAGCAGCTGGAAATATCTTTCAGTAAGTAATATTCAGGAATGGGATTTTTCAGACTCAAAAATTTCCTCTGTCTCCTTAGCATAGCAATCATCTCAGGGGCTTGCCTCGGTCAAAGCCGACCCAATATCGTCCTTATCATGTGTGACGACTTGGGCTACGGAGATGTGCAGTGTCTCAATCCCAAGAATGGGAAAATCAAGACCCCCCATATCGACCAACTCGCCACTGAAGGAATGATCTTTACCGATGCTCATTCCGGCTCTTCCGTCTGCACCCCCACCCGTTACGGCCTTCTTACCGGCCGCTACTCTTGGAGGACCCGCCTGCAGAATGGAGTAGTCCAAGGCTTTGCCCCCTGTCTGATCGCCAAGAATCGCCTGACAGTTGCCGGCTTGCTCAAAACCAAAGGGTATGCGACTGCCATCATCGGCAAATGGCACCTCGATTTTCAGTATCAGGACCCCAAGAGCGGAAAAATTCTCCAGAAACAAAGCCGGGCACCCATTGGAGCCACCATTCCCGACGGTCCCATTCATCGGGGGTTTGATTATTTCCATGGAAACCATCACGCCGGTCATATGGATACAATTATTGAGAATGACCGGGTAATCGAACGGTTGGATGAAATCCTCAACCTCCCTCGGCTTACCGAGAAATCAGTCGCCTACATCGAGGAACGGGCAAAGACCCCGAAAAAGCCTTTCTTTCTCTATGTTCCCTTGGGTTCCCCTCACACACCCATCGTGCCCACCAAGGAATGGCAGGGAAAAAGCGGTCTTGGGCCCTACGGGGACTTTGTTATGCAGACCGATGCCACCGTCGGGGCGATCACCTCAGCCTTGGCAAAGCATGGTTTTGCTGACAACACCCTCGTTCTTTTCACTAGTGACAACGGATGCTCCAAGGCGGCAAACATTCCAGATCTTAAGAAAAAGGGTCACCATGTAAGCGCTCATTACCGTGGGTCCAAAGCAGACAGTTGGGATGGCGGACACCGGGTTCCCTTCATCGTTCGCTGG
>JAQCIX010000128.1 GCA_027593365.1 Verrucomicrobiota bacterium | reverse complement strand
TTTAGTGAGGAATCCGGTTTTCAAAATCTACACGAGCAACTCCTGCAAGGGTTTGAAAAACTAAAAATGGCATGGTTGGCCGGGCAGGGGGACTATTCCGACTTTGTCAGTAATTGCTTAAGCCGCAAGAATGCCCGTGCGAAAACCCAACTTGCCCGGCATGTACGAATTTTGAATCAGTCGCTTAATGAGGGTGAGGTCTCGCCTGCTGGGTTTGAGATACTCGAAGATATGCGTGCATCTAGGCTCACGGCCAAAAAAGAATTCCGGGAAAGAGATCTGCCTTCCTTCGCCAAGGAAGCTGAATCTTTTTGCCAGGTTCTTGAATCTTTTGGCAGGGCTGTGCGAGTGGACTGTGTTCGTTATCTCGAAGAAAAAATGAGCCAATGGAAGGCCAAAAGAGGGGTGATCTTTTTTGATGACCTGTTAAGCCTAACCGCACATGCCGTTAACAGCGAGAGTGAGGATGGACAATCGTTAAGAGCTTGCCTGCGGGATTCATTTGATGCCGTGCTCATCGATGAGTTTCAGGATACCGATCCGGTGCAATTCGAAATTTTTAGCCGATTGTTTGGGCAAAAAAATGAGCATTGGCTTTTCCTTATTGGAGACCCCAAGCAATCGATCTACCGCTTTCGTGGGGCTGATCTTGAGGCCTATTTTGACTTCGCAAAAATGACCAATGCTCAGAGGTATTCTTTGGACACTAATTTTAGGACGGTTACTCCCTTGGTTGAATCCGTGAATGCTTTTTTTGAAAAATCAGATAAGCCATTCCTTCACGAGGAACTTTCCTTTGTGCCTGTAAACCCAAACAGAAAAGGCCCTGCGGATCGGGATAAACTGTTTATGGATGCCACCAAGCCGGCTTTTGTTATCCGTGAACTAGACTGGAGGAAAGATAAGGAACCCAGTGTGGAAGTGGCGAGGGAAGCTATCCGTACGGATATGGCCAATGAGATTGAATATCTTTTGTCCGAAGGCACGATAGGGGGCAATAAAGTCCGCCCCAAAGATATTGCGGTTTTGGTCCGAAGTAATCCGGACGCCAGAAAAGTCTGGCAATCCTTCCGGAAGAGAGGCTTGCCTGCAGTCGTTTTTACAGATGTGAGCCTATTTGATTCGCAAGAGGCAAAGGAAATTCTCTGGGTTTTGGAAGGCATTGTAAATGCAAGGAACGAGCGAGCGATCAAGCGGGCTTTGGCCACTGGGCTGCTGGGTATGACCAGTGCTGATTTTCAGCTTTGGCAGGACAATCCAGAAAAATGGGATGAATGGGTTGGAAGCTTTAGAGAATGCCTCGAAAACTGGAGAAAAAAAGGAGTCTATGTCGCGTTGCACCAACTTTTCAGAGTGACCAATGCAATTCCCAAAAACTTGTGCAGGCCGGACGGAGAGAGAAGGGTAACCAATTTTTTGCATTTGGCTGAAGTTCTTCACCGGGCAACATCCAATAATCCACTTGCTCCCTCGTCTTTACTTGTTTGGTTTCGGGCAAGAATTGAGCAAAACGATTCTTCGGATGAGGAGTATCAATTAAGGTTGGAGTCCCAGTCTGAATCGATTCGTATTCTGACAGTTCATAAATCAAAAGGCTTGGAATATCCGATCGTTTTTCTTCCCGGGTTGTCCTTTCCTTCCGGTGGTTACAGGGATGATTTTAAGTATCACCGGGATGACGGAAAGTTGGTGGTCGATTTAGAAAAGACTGCCAGTGATGATGCCAAATCCAAGGGTGCCAAGGAGGAGGAGCAAGAAGATGCTCGGGTGCTTTATGTTGCCCTTACCCGCTCGGCGTCGAGATGTTATCTATATCACGCACCGGTCAAGATTTCCAGCAATGCCAGAGTCCCTGCGCAAGTGAGAATGATGCGTTCCTGGGCAATCGATGGAAATGCTACAGACTCGGAAGGAAATTCATTGGAGAAGCAAGCGTCGGCATGGGTGGATGCTCTTGGGGGGCGTGCCGAATACAATCTGTTTACCACCAACCCATCGAGAATAAGTAATTTTGATAAGGATGAATCAAATCGTTTCGAGCCCGTTGATTTACAGTCTGAAAGCTGGGACGAAAATAGGAAAATTCCAGACGCTAAAATTGTGGAGTCTTTTAGTGGTCTGTCTAAGCAGGTAGGGTTTGATGGGAGAGATCTCGATGGGACGGATGACGGGCAATGGGAACAAGAGGATGTAATTGAAATTGAGAATCAACCAATCTTTAAGTTTCCAGCGGGGGCTAATGCAGGGAACTTTATGCACGATGTATTCGAGCATCTGAATTTCTCTGACCCTTCAGGTTGGAAAGATTTTATTTCTAAAAAGCTCGATGACCATCAGTTCGATTCCAAGCAATGGACACCTGTTATTCTCGATATGGTACATCAGGTAATGGGGACGGAATTGGAGCATGGGTTTTGTTTGAACCTTCTTAATGACACGGATCGTTTGGAGGAAATGGAGTTTTATTTTCCCGTTTCCTCCGGCTTCCTCCCAGAATTGGCCCAGCATCTTCCCGTACATTCCAAACTTAAAAAATACCTCGATCGGATTAGTGCAGATGAATGCATGAGGATTGCAGGGGATGGATACTTAAAAGGACTCATCGACCTGACCTTTAGAAAGGATGGCAGGTATTACATATTGGACTGGAAATCAAATAAGCTGAGCGGGAGCAGTAAGGGTTTTGACGATAAGGAAATCGAAAGAGAAATGCTGACTCATCACTATGTACTCCAGTACCATATTTACACGGTTGCATTACACAGGTTTCTCCAAAGCCGAATGAAGGGATACAGTTATGAAAGAAACTTTGGTGGGGTTTATTATCTGTTTGTTCGTGGGATGAGAAAAGGTTCCGACTGTGGGATATTTTATGATTTGCCTGATTTGGAGACCGTTCAAGCCTTGGAGAAATTTCTTATTTCTGATCAATGAATACAAATTCGAATAAAAATCAGAATTTGGAAATCGATGCCCTCGCATCCTTGGTTGCTGATTTTTTTGAAACCAGGATCGGAGGGGATGAAGGTAAGTCTCTTGCAAAACTAACTCGTGTGCTGACAGAAAGGGTAGCCTCCGGATCCAGTCACCTTTTAGAAGCTGAGGCAAATGAAGTTTTGGATGGTTGGAAGTCTCTTCCTTCCATTGGTAACGAAGATGCAAACCTTCCTCTCGTTTACACAAATACTGGCAGGCTCTATTTTCGAAGATACTACGAATATGAAAGATTGGTAGCCGATGTATTAACTCAGAAATGCACCAAGGCTTCCGTTGAGGTTAGCAAAACCACCGAGACATTTTTTCAGAACTCAATTTCCCATGTCGTGGACGACCAACAAGCCCTTGCGGTGGGGGCGGTGCTTCAACGGGATCTGGTTCTGCTATCCGGCGGACCAGGCACGGGTAAAACCCGAACCATTGTAGCCATGTTGGCCGCTTATATTCATGAACACCCGAATCACCTGATCGCATTGGCAGCACCTACCGGTAAAGCAGCTTTTCGGATGCGAGAATCGGTACTTCAATCTCTGAAATGGATAGAACTACCTGATTCCATACGGCAAAAAATAATTGATTCCACAAAGGCGACCACTCTCCATCGATTACTTGAGTCGAGAATGGGATCAATGGATTTCCAAAGAAATAAAAGAAATCCACTTCCTGCTCATCTTGTGGTGGTGGATGAAGCATCTATGATTGACCTTCCTTTAATGGCAAAGCTTTGCGATGCCTTGCGGGAAGATACGAAACTCGTTTTGATAGGTGATGCTGCACAATTAGCTCCAGTACATGGTGGAGCGGTCTTTAATGGATTGATTGAATCTTCTCAACCTAATGAATTCCGGGAAGAGGATTTGTCAAAAATGAGAGTCTTTTCAGATTCTGCAAAGTTGTCCCAACCAACCAGTCGACTTACCAGTTCCGTGATTCACTTAAGCAAGGTTCATCGGCGCAAGGATACTTCCTCCTCCGGAAAGATTGATGAGTTATGCAATGCAATTAAGGAAGGCAGGGCTCAGGATGCGGTGGCGATCATCCATTCAGGTGTGGAATCGATCACATGGATACGTGATCTTACTGACCCACTGCTGGATTCATTAATATGCGATGAATTTAGCGAATTATCAGATGCTCATGATCCATCTCTTGCTCTTTCCAAACTTGGGAAATTTCGGATTCTTTGTGCGAACAATGAGGGGGATTATGGAGTATCCCACTGGAACGCAAAAACAGTAGGACTCTTACCCAATACTGATGCCTCAATCAGGCCGGTTGTGGTGCATGTAAATGATTATTCAATCGGACTTTATAATGGGGATGATGGCGTGGTTTTTGGGCCCAAGGTATATTTTCCATCAGAGGAAGGAGTTCGTGAAATAGCAAAATCGAGAATGCCCCAGCATAAGATGGGATACGCAAGCACCATTCACCGTAGTCAAGGATCTGAGTTCGATAAAGTTGCCGTTGTTTTGCCTCCGGAAGATTCCAAACTTTTAAGCAGAGAACTTCTTTATGTCGCGATTAGCCGGGCCAAGGAAAAGGTTTTCTTGGTAGGCTCGGAAGATTCCCTGATAGCCGCAGTTAATCGAAACGAGACGCAGAATTCCGGTGTTTTGGACCTGATGAATCATTTATAAGGGCTGTGATATGCAAAGCTTAAAGAATCCTGGCCGTAAATCCTTCAAGTCCGATGAGGGTAGTGGGATTGATCAAGAAAGATCATTGAAACTTTGGTGGAGGTGGCGGGAGTTGAAACTGAATTAGCTAAATAGCTAATCTTCAGCGTTTTGCATTATATTTACATTAGTTGCAGAGTATTATTGTTTTGCGAGAATTGAGACAATAAACGCGTTTTGCGATACGCGGCAAATAAATGCAGAAAAAGGCAATCGAGTTGCTAGGAATTGATAGGAAATTGTACCCCGCCCCAGTGCCCCCGGGTACCGGATTTGAGTCCCGTATTGCCCCTTACATGAAATAGCAAAATATTTTTTATTGGCCTTGGGTTTAGGTCG
>JAQCIX010000127.1 GCA_027593365.1 Verrucomicrobiota bacterium | reverse complement strand
CAAAGCAAGCCCTCCACTCGGGGTCTCGGGAATAGGAATCCACATAGCTTCGGGACAGCTCGCAACCATGCTACCATGGAGAGATTCTGGAACACAGCAGGTAACCAGACCAACACCCGCACGGAGGGCTCCCTGAACTGTCATCATGGCCGCACCTCCCAACTGCTTCGACCCTGCTAGAACGAGCAAATGCCCAAAATCTCTTTTATCGGAATTTACAGGTCGCAATTTCCGTAGAAAAGGAAGAGCAGATGAACACAGAACTCTGTTTGAGTGTGAGGGCTGGTCAAAATGCATCGAATTGAAAAAGCCCAAGTCCAAATATCTCAGCCTTCCAATAAAGTTTTGGTTGAAGTCAAAGGTGACTGCCTTTTTCACAATCCCGGTGCAGTAGGTAAAATCCGCCCGAAAGATGACCGGATCTTTGGGAGGCTCTTCGGTTATACCTGTGGGCAGATCCACTGCAACTCGGACGGCTATTTTTTCGCTCAGATTTAGTAATTGGATCCACTCCCTCATGCGTGGTTGTAAACCAGGCCGGCTCTGCATTCCCAGGAGGCCATCAACAAGCAAATCAAATCCACGATCTTCCGTAACCTGATTAAATGTTTTGCGAATAACCTGATCATTCATTTCATCGGCCGAAGGAAGAAATTCGATTCGCTTGGCTGCAAAATCGATCAACTCCTCAAAGGCACGTTGCGTCAGAGGCCGACAACTTTCCTTGCTGGACCAAGGCCAAACTACGGCTCGGGAGGTAGGTATCGTACGGAGAAACCTTTTACATGCCAGTAATGCATCCGCACCGTTATGCCCCTTCCCCGCTAGGACGAGGATACGGGGTCGATGGGGAATGGTTCGAAGTTCCCGCATATCTCGAAGAGCAGAGTCGCCCACTGCTTCCCCCGCACGGTTCATTACACCCCACTCTTTTTCATCGTCCCCCAAAAAATAACCTTCTTCGAATTCTTTTGCCTCAGAAAAAGAGAGAATAGGATCTTGTGGGAGAACGCTCATTTTTTGATTAACACTACAATTGCGGATGCAATACCATCCAGGTGAGAAAGGCTTAGCAATGCAGACCCCGCATTTTTCTGACGAAGAAATGGCTTCACTTGATCAGAGAATACAGCATAGGGCTGACCATTCTCCTCTTTTTCAACCTCAAGGTCCAACCATCCAAACTTTTTGCCTATCCCTGTACCCAAAGCTTTGGACGCCGCTTCCTTAGCGGCAAAACGAGCGGCCAGACAGGGAGCGGGATCTTTTCGATCCATACAAAAGGTTTTCTCTTTTGGAGTGAAGACTTTGGACAGAAAAGCCTCTCCATGCCGATCGATTGATTCCCGTATTCTGGACACTTCGATCTGATCGATCCCGACACCAATCACATTTGTACCCTCGGGTAGTTGAGGAAAACTGATCACGAGTTCAAAAGCTTTCTCATCGTGGAAACAGCCTCGGAAAGACCATATTGTAGCGACCTAGAAATGATACTATGACCGATGTTAAATTCAGTAACACCACTCAATTTCTTCGCACCCTCCACATTCTGATAGTTGATTCCGTGACCCGCATTGACTTGTAAGCCCAATGAGCGCCCTAATTTCATCCCCTCCATTAACTTGGAAAGCTCTTCTTTTTGTTTGATGGGATCGCCCCACCCTCGGGCAAAACTTCCAGTATGCAACTCAACCCAAGGGGATCCAATTTTAGCTGATGCCTCCAGTTGATCGGAATATGGATCGATAAACATGCTGGTAGGAATACCTTGTTGGGTAAATGCATGCACAACCTCTTGAGCATGGCCCAAATTCCCAACCACATCCAATCCCCCTTCCGTAGTCACTTCCATACGGTTTTCAGGCACCAGGCAGACACTATCTGGCTTCAGAGAGAGGGCTAACTCGACCATCTCTGCAGAAAGGGAAACCTCGAGATTTAATCTGGTCTTTTTCCTTTCTAAGTAGCGCTGAACATCCTCCACCTGTACGTGCCTGCGGTCCTCCCGCACATGCATGGTAATTCCATCTGCACCCGCATCTTCTGCCTGCCAGGCCATCGATGCTGGATCCGGTTCCACAAAGCCACCGAATGTGTTGGGCTCACCTCGATAACGAGCCTGTCGCAAGGTGGCAACATGATCGACATTTACGCCAAGTAAAATCATGCTCTATTTACTACGAAACTTTTATCCTAAACTCAACCGACATTGATCATCTGTAGTTTTTTCTTTAGCAGGATTTTGTTCTAAGAAATTTCTCAGAAAACGCGGGCGGTGGCATGTGGTTGGGCCATCTTCTCTCAAAGCTTTTAAATGCAGGGGAGCCCCATATCCTTTGTTCGATCTAAAATCATATTGGGGATATTTGGAATGAAGCACTCGCATCAATCGATCTCTGGTGACTTTCGCCAACAAGGAAGCCATGGCTATGGAAAGGGAAAGGGTATCGCCCTTCACTATTCCTTGGTGGTGGTAAGGTAACCGTTTCATATCTCTTCCATCCACCAAAACCGGCCAATGAATGGATAAATCCTTTCTTTGATTAAATAAGCCCTCCACTTCTTTCAGCTCTGGACTCCAAAGATTTTTACTTAAACTGGAAGCTTCGTCCATCGCCCGTCTCATGGCCAGGCAAGTGGCTCCGACAATATTGAATTCTTCAATCTCTTCAATGGATGCATGGCCCGTGCCAGCAAAGATTGCCCTCTCCTTTGCCAAATTCTCGATCACTCCAAAGAGCACTTCTCTTTGCGTCTCTGAAAATTGCTTCGAATCATTGATTTGCTGGGTTTTTTTGCGGTTTTTCGCCGATCGAAAGAAAGGAGCTGGGATGATCACACACCCTGCAACCACCGGACCCGCGAGGCACCCCCTGCCCGCTTCATCTACTCCAATAACCCCGTGCCCGTTCTCAGCAAGCTTGCGGTCATGAGTCCACCGGGGATTGGGCATTTATTTTTTTCCCCAGTTGGGATTCCAAGCCTTTTTCGCAGGAGGGGTCTTCCCCATCGCCTCATAGGCGGTCTTGAAATGAAGTTTACAAAACTCGCCCATTCTAGCCTCGCCAAATTTCTCGAACAATTGACGGGCTCTTTCTTTGGCCTGTGCACCGGATCCTTTGGGGATTGAACAGCCTGCCAATTCTTCCAGTTTTTTCATCTGCTCCAACCAGGTAGACCTGGCAATAATAGATGCAGCAGCCACCACAGGGTCTTCCTCCGCTTTGGTTCTCATCTGGAGGTCAAAATTCGGGTCTTTGACATATTTTTGCACAAGTGGTTGCTTTGAGAACTGATCCAGCAATCCCCACTTGGGTTGCCGTATTTCCAGGGCATCCAGTAAGGCCCTACCATGAAGCCAGGCAAGAAGTTTGTTTAGGTTTTCCCCAAACTTTAAATAAAGCTCGTTATATTTGATCATTCCTGAATATGCGGTTTTAACCACAACTCCTCGGGTGTCTCTAATGGTCTTTGCCATTTTAATAATTGCACCATCGGTGATCGTTTTACTGTCGCGAATACCCGCCGCCATCCACTTTCTTACCATCTCTCCATCGGCAACCACACATGCCGATACAACCGGCCCAAATAAGTCCCCCTTACCACTTTCATCCAAGCCTGCATGGGGCTCAAACCATGCAGGATTATTTACCTCCTCATAACCGAGCAGGAACTCCCCGGTAATTTGTGGTTCCAAAATATTACTGACGAATTCTTCAGTCTTACCCCCCTGCACTACGAGTTTGCCACTTTCATAGGCAACCACCTTAACGCCATCCCCATCGAAAGCGTGTCTGGCATAGGGAACTGTACGGGGTGACCAGCCACGCTCTTGCAACAGAACTCCAAGCTTATCCATTTGCTCTTTCGTAAGTTTTAGAGTGTACGAAGTTTTCTTTTTAGGTTCATTTGCATCAGGAGCATTAGGTGATCTTGCCATTTCCCCACTATCCATGAAAAAGAGATGTAAAAAACGCAACTGCCAAGCATGCAAAACCTGATCAAATCCTCCTGGGCTCAATCCGAACCATCGAAAAAGACATTTCGGAAATCACTGCTCCTATGGTTTGACCAACAGAAAAGAGAATTGCCCTGGCGAGACAACCCATCCCTTTACAAAACCGTGGTTTCCGAATTTATGCTCCAGCAGACACGGGTCACCACAATGCTTCCTTATTTTGAAAACTGGATGAATCAATTTCCAGATTTTGAAATTCTGGCCAATGCCCCAGAAACCAAAATCCTAAAAGCGTGGGAAGGACTGGGTTATTACTCCAGAGCCAAAAACCTCCATAAACTAGCCAAAATCATCCAAAACTGGACCGAACCGCAGAAATCTCTGGATGAATGGAAAAAACTCCCAGGAGTTGGCCCCTACATTGCCGCAGCGATTACAAGTATTTCCCTTTACCAAAAAAATGCCGTTTGTGATGGCAATGTGGTAAGGGTACTCACCCGTCTATTCTCTGTTCCTGAAATATTTAAGGACGGAGCGACCGCTCAAAAAAAACTCCTTCCGATGGCTGAGGAATTAATCTGTAGTCAAAGACCTGGTGACTTTAACCAAGCAATGATGGAACTCGGTGCTACGATCTGCCATCGTCAATCGCCTCTTTGTACCATTTGCCCTGTCCTAACTCTCTGTAAATCGGGAAAAGAAGGAGATTGTACCCATTACCCCAAAATCCTTCCCAAAAAGAAAAAAAAGGAAAAGATCAATCGCTTTTGGATCGAAGAAGATGAAAAACTTCTCTTGCATACCTCATCATCAGGCCGAATGGCTGGGATTTACGAACTTCCTTCCATTCTCCCTGGAAATAAAGCTTGGACTGATAAAGACTTGGTTGTTCTCGGGCTTCGTAAACGAACAATCGGAATGACTGATTACGAGGAAAAAATTATTTTCCCCAAGAACCTCAGTTTATCTTCATCTTTTTTACCCGAAGGATACACCTGGGTGCCTTGGTCGGAGATCCATTCGATTACCCTTTCAGGTCCACACCGCAAATGGATCCAGGAGTTTAGAGAACTAACATCCTCTCCAGTAAAAATG
>JAQCIX010000126.1 GCA_027593365.1 Verrucomicrobiota bacterium | reverse complement strand
CTTTTGGAAATAGTAAGCCCGAGACCAGTACCATCTCTTTTCCCAGTAAGAAAAGACTCAAAGATACGCTCTTGTAAATCCTCTGGTATCCCACATCCCTGATCACGAATATAAGTGAGTGCACGCCCGTCTTGTAAAACCGTGGAAATAAACAAGTCCCCCCCGTTCGGCATGACTTCCACTGCATTGAGCATAAGATTGAGCAGAACCTGCTGGATCTGTCCTTTATCCACAAAGACAAGCTCATCTTTCGAAAGATCTCCCCAGCAAAGATTGATTTGCGATTGCTCCAGTTTTAAACGGACCAAGACTGCAGCATCTTCCAGGATTTCTCGCAAGCAGACCATTTTGCGAAAAGATTCCCGACTTTTTCCAAACTCAAGAATACGGCCCGCAATTTGTTCCAGGTGATTCAATTTTTCACGAATCACTGAAATATCTTTTGTTTTGTTTTCATCCTCCTGATCTCCCAATTTAAGAGAATCAAAGAGCAAGCGAACCACCATTAAGGGATTGCGAATTTCATGGGCAATCTCTGCGGCCAGGGTACCCAGAGTGGTCAACCTTTCGCTTTTGCGCATACTTTCCTCGGAATCGAAGACACGCCCATAAAGACGGGCATTTTCGATCGCAATTGCCCCAAGATCAGCCAAGGCCCGGGCGATCATCCGTTCATCATCATGAAAACGATGAGGACGATCGGTATAGTGAGTTATCAAACCGATCGGGACATCTTCAAAAACGACCGGGGTTACCAGCATAGAAACTAGGTTTTCTGAACGAATAAGATCGATAAAGTGATGCTCCTCCGTTCGCAAAAGATCTCGGGTTTGTACCTGCCTATGACCGCGTAATGCACTGCCGAGTAAACTATCTGCAGGCTTTAGCGATTCAGAGTAAGATCTCGATCCATTTCTGTCCTGCAGGCACTGTAAGTGCAAGAGGTCCTGTTTTTCATCGTAAAGAAAAAAGGCCGACAACCTGCAACCAAGGAGCAAAAGACCTTCTCGGGAGATGGTATTTAAAACATCATCGAATTTGCGGGTCCCCGAGATATCCTGACTCAATAAAACCAGACTTTGTAACTGATCTGCTTTTTTTCGAAGCTGTTGAATCATCCACATATTTTCCAATACCCGGCTAGCCTCATTTGCCATCAAAACGAGCAGCCTTAGATCCTCTTCGTTAAAAGCACCCAATTCACAGGAATCCACATTTAGGGCACCGACTGTTCGACCACCCTCCGTTAATGGGGCGGCCATTTCCGCACGAACCCGTTCATCCAACTGAAAATATTTTTCCTCTTGGGATACATCCGGGCACAAAAGGGGTTCTCCTTGGGCCGCTACCCAACCCGTGATGCCCACACCCACAGGTAATTCGAAACCTCGGCTTTGCTCAGGCAACCCCCTGGAAACCTCGATGAGTAAGGTATCGGAACTGGCATTGACTAAGGAAATAGATGCCGAATTAGCCGAAAAAACCTGCATCACTTCATCGAGGATCGATTCGAGAGCACGAACCGAATTGATCTGTTTGCCCGATAGGGTACTTATTCGGTACAGGGCATCAATTGCCCGGGTCTGTTGGTTTTTTTCTGTAATCGAATCCTGCACTGCCCACGAAATAAAATATTTTTGGGAAAGATGCGAGGTAGGAAACGTTTGATATGTGGGTTGAAATCTAGACCCACATGAGCAGGGAAATTGAATTAAACTGCTTTATTTTTCGCCTGCAAAAAATGTTCCCAAGTTTTTTCAACTGGTTTGCCGTACAGGGAACTGACAAAAGGTCGGCGAGCAGGACGCTTGGGTTCTTTCAATAGTTTCATACCTGCTTCATTGGGTAAGCGATTGCTTTTTCGACTATTGCATCGGATGCAGGAAGTAACCACATTTTCCCAGGAGGTTCCCCCTCCCCGGTCTCTGGGGAGAACATGATCCATATTCAATTCTTTGGGAGCAAAGACTTTACCGCAGTACTGGCACCTAAAATCGTCGCGTTCCAATAAATTCTGCCGGTTAAACTTCATATCCTGAAGCAAAATCCGGTCGTATCCACGAAGGAGCAGTACACTTGGGACAATGACGGACTGATTCACGGTGTGTACAATTCGAGAACCTTGAGATGCATCCGAGCTTCGACAAAATTCAAACCAGGCGATCGAATCAAATACCCGAAAACTTTCATCTTCAGCAAAGATGACTTGTGCGTGATCCAAGGAGAGTAAACTGAAAGCTCGCTCAAACCCAACCACATTAACCGGTTGCCATAAACGATTAAGTACGAGGGTTTGATATCCTGTATCCATCCACTTCGACTATAACTGCGGAGTGAGTAGGTACGTCAAAGATTTTTTTGCTCTTTTTGTGCTTCGTTTATTCAACGGTCGTGTAACCGATCAATAACTACGCCCGTCCTTATTCTCGTAAAAATTTAAAAAGGCTTTATGAGCGACACGATATCCACCAGGCGTTGGATAATCTCCGGTGAAATACCAGTCCCCTGGATGATCCGGTAAGGCCTCATGCAAATTCTCCACGCTTTGATAAAGAATCTCCACTTTAGTTTTCTCTTTCAAGGATTCCGGAGCCACAAGTTCTGCAACACGCTCGGATATTTGATCGACCGAAAAATTCTCATAGACCCTCTTAACATGATTAACCGGTTTGGAAACTTCGGTATTGAGGGCCTCCTTACATTGCTCAGCCACTTCTTTAAGCAGACCCCGGTATCCATGATCCTGAATCAAGGACACCGCTGCCTGAAAGGCGATAAACTTACCTAGCTCGGACATATCGATGCCATAGCAATCAGGGTAGCGTATTTGTGGGGCGGTCGATGCAATTACCAACTTCCTTGGCTTGGAACGGCCCAAAATTTTAAGGATGCTCTTCTTTAGCGTGGTTCCACGAACAATCGAATCATCTATACATACCAATGCATCATGCCCTTCGCGAACAACCCCATAAGTAATATCGTAGACATGGGAGACCAGCTGAGCCCGCCCCGATTCTTGACTTATAAAAGTGCGCAATTTGATATCCTTATTAGCAATTTTTTCGCCCTTGGGCCAATTATCCATCACCAGCTCATCAATCAGGGCATCGGTTAACTCGCCCGATTGGCGGGCATCCATCAACCGTTGCTTTACCTCCGCCCGACGAACCAAGCGCAGTTGCTCCATAAACCCATAGTAAGCACTCTCTGCCGTATTGGGTACATAACTGAATACACTTTTGGAAAAATCATTACCCACCGATTGGACAACTTGAGGAACAAGCAGGGCGCCCAAGGTTTTTCGCTCGGCATAAATATCGGGGTCATTTCCCCGTGAAAAATAAATTCGCTCGAACGAGCAACCCGAAGTCTTTTTTGGGGGTTCAATAAATTGGTCTTCGATTAAGGTCCCATTAGGCCGCATAACCAGTATGCCCCCCGGCTGGATTTCTGAGATCTCGTCCACTCCTTTATCAAAAACTGTCATCAGGGGGGCTCGCTCAGATGCAACCGCAAAGACTTCGTCATCCTCGAAGTAATAACCGGGGCGAATCCCATCGGGATCGCGCATAGCAAAACAATCTCCCGTACCCAAAATCCCAGCCAGAGCATAACCCCCGTCCCAATTTTTGGATGCTTCCCGAAAAATAGAAACGGGATCCATTTGATCGGAAATCCAACGGGTATGCTCTTCTCCTTCCACTCCTTCGGCGGAGGCTTTTCTCGCCAATTCATCCACCGCACAATCGAGGTGATAACCAGACTCCTCCAGAATTGCCTGCGTATCGGTATCGAAAACCGGATGTTGGCCTCGCTGTACCAACTGCTTATTCAATTCTTCCACATTGGTAAGATTGAAATTTCCTGCAATCATCAGATTTTTACTCGGCCAGTTGCTTTTACGAAAATAAGGGTGACAGGTGTTGGAACCATATTCTCCCGATGTTCCGTAGCGCAAATGGCCCAGGAGGATTTCCCCTCCATAGTCAAAGTTTTGTTTAATGGTTTCGGGAAACTCATAAAAAGCACGGCCTTTTTTCACCATTTTCCCCAGGGCTTTGTGCTGAGCGCCAAAAATTTTAGCCAAGGCTTTGCTACTGGTACTACGCTCCCTAAACATGAAGGATTCCCCAACCGGCATCTCCAGTTTCATCGAACCAATACCCGCTCCATCCTGACCGCGGTTGTGTTGCTTCTCCATCAGTAGAAAAAGCTGATTAAATGCCCAGAGTGGGGTTCCGTATTTTTCGTTGAAGTATGCGAGTGACTTTTTCACCCGGATCATAGCGATCCCACAATGATGTCCAATTTCGTCACTCATTCTAAATACTTTGGGTACTCAAGGGCTAGGAATGATCCATATGTTTAGGAATTGCACTTTCCCATGCATCCTTCAAGACCGAAACCTTGGCACTTAGAACAGAATCACCCGCAACTTCTATGTTCAATTGGTCGGACTCATTGATCAGACCTAACCTATGAAAAGGCAGGTTCGATTTTCCCGCTGCTTCCGTAATTCTTTCTATATCTTCAGAACGGACTGCCACCACTGCCCTTGCCTGACTTTCTCCAAATAACAAAGCATCCAACCTACCCGACTGACCAAGCTCGCCCAAGGAAATATTTACCCCTAGGCCTTCTTTATCGAAGAGCATCTCAGCTATACAAACCAGCAAACCACCTTCCGAGATATCATGAGCGGCATGAATCTTTCCATCCTCGATTTGAGCGATCAGGAAATCCTGAAGGGATTTCTCTGCGGCCAAATCGACCGATGGGCAAGTCCCTTCTTTCTTACCGTACTGGGTTTGTAGAAAATAACTACCTCCCAGTTCATGAGGTAACCCCCCTAGTAATAAGAGTTCGACTCCAGTTTGTTGAACCGCACTACGAGTCACATGGTCGGATTGATCAATCAACCCAACCATGGATACAACAGGAGTTGGATCAATCGCCCCATCTCCATGCTCGTTGTACAAGCTGACATTTCCACCCACCACCGGAACATCAAAGAAAGAGCAGGCATCCGCTAACCCGGTCACACAATGCTTAAGCATGTGATAAGCCTCAGGCTTATTCGGATTCCCAAAGTTCAAGTTATCGGTGACTGCGAGGGCACGGGCACCTGAGCACGCCAGGTTACGCATACACTCTGCAAAGGCAATTTGAGCACC
>JAQCIX010000125.1 GCA_027593365.1 Verrucomicrobiota bacterium | reverse complement strand
CTCATGCCAAGAATAACTCCATAAAATACGACTCGGACATTTTCTTTAAAGTAAATTTTCTTAAGTTGGCTGAAAGAATATCCAAGGGCCGACAAGATCGCTTGTTCCTGCCTTCGCTCCCAAAGGTTTCGAAGAACTACCACAAACAATCCAACGGTACCAAGAAGCACGCCTAGCCCACCCAATGCCTGAAAGATCGAAAGGTAAGTGTTCTCCACTTGTTTTAAGATTCTTAAACGGTCCAGTGTGCTTTCGCTTTTGATACCATAATTGAGCAGTCTGTCTTCAAGATGAGCCACAGCCACACTTTCATTCCCTTTTCCTCCTAGCCAAAATTGTTGGTATCCTCCACGTTGAGGAAATTTGCTTAACCAATCCTTTTCTGAAATATACAACGCTCCCTGCAGGAAACTCCCTTTGACAACTGCACATATCTCCACTTCAAACTTTTCTCCTTTTCCGTCATAATATGGAATCCGGTCCCCTACCCGTTTTTTGAGCGACCAAAGCATCGTATTTTGATCCACCACTGCAGGCACGAGTTGGTTAGGATAAGGCTTCTGTAAATCAGACCAACTGCCCTCTACAAACTTAAATCTTCCAAGGATGGAATGAATATCCACACCATATAAAGGGGGAGATGTAGATCGGTGTAAATTGAGGCAACTTGCATCGTCTCCACCATGGCTCCGTAAAGGAACAATTTCGATCTCTTGGAACAAACTCGGTTCAAGGTCAAAAAGTTCGGCAGCTTCTTCACCTAAAAGATCATCATACAGGGGTAAGCTCGTATGCATAATATGAGAAAACCCTCCAGTTCCGGAAATCCAGTTCCTGAAGCTACCAACTGGGTCTTGTCTAAATGCACCTGCTCCAAGGACCAAAAAAGTTCCAACCGCAAGTAAAACCGCAGTCGTTATCTTTCTACCCGAACGAAAGTCTAACCTTATTAAAAGATCATCGTTTTTTTTAGTGGTACGAGCACGATTGAGTCTAACCAGTCGCAGGACTCCAGCCGTCAAGCACATCGCTCCAATCCCAAAGAAACTGGTTCCTGGGGGTTTATCCGAATAGATTGAGTAGCTAAGAAGGCCTAGTGCACAGATCCATAAAAATCCTTCGACCCAAAGATTGATTGAAAAAGGAATTATTTTTGAGCGTTGCTGGGAGGGCGACCGAACAAATTCACCCGATTGTAATAATTCAACAGGTGCTTGTTTAAGCTGCCGTCGGCTCACAAAGGTAAGGGTCAACATACCCATCATCAAAGATCCCAAAACTCCCCCAATCACCGATTCCCAACTCGGGGAATACAGGATGGTCACTTGGGCAACCGCTGCTCCCCAGATATCATTCAGCATCCAAAGGATTCCTTGACCAAAAAACCAGGACCATCCCACCCCCATGAGGGTTCCGCACAGGCAAACAAAGCCAGCCTCCATCCAACAGATTAGTCTAATTCTTTTTTGGGTATAGCCCAAAGATCGAAGTAAACCAACCTGACGGTTTCTTTGCTCCAGGGAAAAACCAAAAAGCATCGCACTTAATGAAAAGCCAGCTAGAACAACAAAAAAACCAAAGCCCATAAATAACTGACTAAAATCAACAGGACCCTGAACGGCTTTCTCGGAATCCAGCTTTAGGTCGACTCTTCTCAATCCAAAATCCTTTGGGCCAAGCTTTTGCAAAAGAGATTGGCGAAAAGACTCTACCCTCTCCTCCCCCTTAATTCGTAACCCGGTTACTTTCCCCCAACGATTCCCCCACATCTCTTGAGCCGTATCTAAAGAAATGAAAGCCTTGGGAGTTCCTCGATAATGGTCCCAGTAATCCTCATCCTGGCTTCGAATCGTATGTTTGATCGGAATGCCCGTATCCCATTCCCCACAATTTTCGGCATCCAATAAGCCCGGAAAATTAGGAGTCCAATCACTCTCTTGGTCGGGCAAAACAGGATCTGGCATGGGTAGTATCTTGGCTACCCTGAAAGTTCGAGTCTCTTCGATTAGGTGGCGCCTCTCGCCAACTACAAAATACTCTAAACTTATGGAATCTCCAAGGCTTAGGTTTAAGTCTTTGGCTGCCCACTCGTTGACTGCAATCTCATCGCTTTCCCATTCCTTACCAAGTACGCCTTTTTCTTCTGGAGCAACTCCGGTAACCATGGAATACGGAATCATGGATGCATCCTTCAGGTCACGGTTTACTGGCTTTCGTATGGCATTGACCAAGTAAGTCAGCTCCCCCCGCAAATTCTTATCTATCTCCTTTGCCGCATCCACCAGTGGATCCGACAAGAAGACACTTCTACTTCTGAGGTTCCAGAGGTTTGGTTGAGTCAGTTTTTTTAGGCTCAACCCAGCGTCTCCCAATGTCCAAGAACTACGAATCCCCTCTTCCACTTGAAGAATTGAACCTGCTTTAGCATCTGTAAGGATGAGGTTACAAAAATCAGTCCTACCTTTCTCCGGTTCAAAGGCTACAAACATATCCTCCTGCAACATACTCAAGGGAACAAAAAGGGTTCGGGCTTCAGTCATCGATGCACGTAATGAAAAATTGCCTAAAGCATTAGGTTCAATCGCACCCAGTAAAGGTCGATTCCAGGAGATAAACCGTGAGTCTCGTTCGCCCGACAATGGAGCATCCCTGGAGAAAAGGCTGGGTTCTTCCACTCTCAGAATCAATCTGGATCCATCGTCCATTTTTAATTCATTCCATAAGGCAGGGCTCGCCCAGAACCCCGATTCGTCCAAGTTTGGTAAGTCACTCTGAGCATCCGTAAAATCAAAAAATCTTGAGTCGATCCCAAGAACGGTTACCCCGTTTGCCCTTGTTTTACCATTTGGCGAAGAAACCGTGCCTAGGGTTAAAAGCACAGGAGCTAGGTTAACTCTTATATTGGAACTTATCGACGGAGCAACCCGGTCTACCAAGTCCGAATAAAAATAACCCTCTTCGGACAGAAATACATGGGACACAGATCCCGTTCGTTCCCTTGCTTTACTGGCTAAGGTTGCCTGGATCGAATCTCCGATACAAAGCGCTGAAAGCAGGAGCATTGTCGCCACGGAAAGGCCTAAGCAGGTGCCCAGATGTTGCCTTCTCGAATATTTGAGATTGGCGAAGATAATTCGCCAAATACTCATAAGTTCATCTGTTCCAGCTTACCTTCTTTTAAGGCCCAAACCAGATCCATTTTCTTTGCCAAGTCCGGGGAGTGAGTAACCACCAGTAAGGTGGTTTTAAAATCTTGATTTAGTTGGAGTAATAGATCGATCAACACATTGGCATTTTGCTGATCCAATGCACCTGTTGGCTCATCTGCCAGTAGAATCTGGGGTTGATTGATCAGGGCACGTGCAACCGCGACCCGCTGTCTTTCCCCACCAGATAATTCTCCAGGCAAATGATTGGCCCGATCAGAAAGGCCCACTTTTTTAAGCAAATCATGGGCCTCGTCTTGCAGATCCTGGTTCTTTGTATCCGAATGGCCTGCCAAGGCTGGAATCATGATATTTTGCACGGCAGTAAGTGCAGGAAGAAGATGGTGTGACTGAAAAATGTAACCGACCCTGAGGTTGCGAAATCTTGCAGACTCTTCCTCGGTAAATGAACTGATCTTTTTACCATCAATGATGATATCGCCATGAGTGGGTCGATCCATTCCTCCGATCAAGTTGAGCAAGGTACTTTTGCCACTCCCAGAGGGTCCAACAATGGCCAAAGATTTTCCTCTTTCTACTGTTAGGGAAAGATTGGAAAATACTTGAACCGCATTTCTCTCGTGACCCTCTGAATACTCTTTGGTCAGGTTTTGGATTTGAATAAAATCTTTCATGCTGGATGTTTGTCCTGATCGATCGATTTATGGACCCACCGTTTCGCTTTCATTTCATACCGGGGAAGTGTATCTTTTCCCACGAAGACCACCGGGATTCGGAGAGAATAAGTATCTTGGAGTGCACTTTCTAATTCATGGGCATCTGCCTCCCCGCATTCTGCACGAATTGTTATTTCATTCATTTCTCGTTTTTGTTCCACCACTACCTGATATTCACTCACACTGGTAAATTTTCGAATAATCGCATCGACTCCCGAAGGGTACAAGTTTACCCCACGAACGACGAGCATATCATCGACCCGCCCAAGGATACCACCCCGCAAATCAAAGGTAGGACGCCCGCTTTCATCGACTCCAGATGATACCTGAACCAAATCCCCCGTACGATATCGTAAGACCGGAGACCCCTCCCGGCCCAGCGGCGTTAGGACGAGTTCGCCTAGTTCCCCGGGATTTACTGGGCAGCTGGTTTTCGGGTCAATGACCTCGGGATGGTAGGAATCCAGCAAGATCCTCAATCCTCCTCCGCCCCCTGGGGTCTCATAGGCAACGGGACCAACCTCGGTCATCCCATAATGGTCGTAGATCAAAGAGTCCTTTCCCCAGGCTTGATCCACCGAACGACGAACCGCCGGAATACTACCCCCACACTCCCCGGCTACAATGATTTTTTTGAGTGAATTTTTGGTTAAATCGATCCCGATCTCCTTTGCGGTTTCAATCATGCGCATGGCATAGGTTGGTGTACAAAATAGATACTCCACATTATTTTCCAATACCGACCGCAAGCGGGATTCAGTCGACTGCCCACCACCCGGTATACATATGCATCCTCTTTGAACCGTTGCTTCATAAGCAGTCCAAAAACCAAGAAAGGGACCAAAGGAAAAGGCAAAGAAACAAGAGGCTCCAGCTAGAACCCCGGCATGTTCCAAAATAGAATCCCAATTTCCAAGCATCCAATCCCAATCCTCGGCAGTATCCATCCACGAGATTGCCTCTCCACTGGTTCCACTGGTCCTGGAGTACCGAAGGTACTGTTCCTGGTTAAAGGTTAGGTTAGATCCCCAAGGTGGATATGCCAATCGGTCTCTCTCTAATTCAGCCTTTGTGGTCAAGGGACAAGCTTCGGAAAAATCTTCAAATCCTTTCCAGGATCTCCAGTCCCCTAGCTCAGGAAAACGTTTTTTTTGGAAAGAATTACCATCACTAATTTTTCCTAACTTTTCCTGAAAGTCTGACCATCTTTTGGTCTGCCAGTCCGAAATCTTATTGGATTGATGATTCATCGTCGTGGACATCTTATCCACCCAAAATTTTCGATTAGGACTCCGTGCCCTTTGC
>JAQCIX010000124.1 GCA_027593365.1 Verrucomicrobiota bacterium | reverse complement strand
GGGGCACCTGAATATCCCCAGGTCGGGCAACGCCCGCCCAGGTCCTCCACTAAGTGAGTTTTCCAAATAAGCTTACCAGTCTTTGCTTCTAGACAAAAAAGGGGGCCTTCATGCCCCAGTAAATAAATCCTCCCTTTGGCAAATGTGGGGGTCGATCTGCTGCCTCCCTGGAAATACTTGTCTCCCAAACTCGACGGATAGGAAAAGGTCCAGCTAATCTCGCCCTTCTTAGCCTCTACACAGTACAGGGTGTTTTCCTTGTCTTTGTACCCCTGTGTATACGCCAATCCTCCGACTTCAATGACCGAAGAATAGCCAAGGCCTACTTCATGCTGCCACAGAACCTCAGGTTCATTATAGCCCCAATCAGTACGGAGAGAAGTTTCCTTAGAACGATGGTTTCGGTCAGGCCCACCATAAGTTGGCCAATCAATCGCCGAAGATGATAGGGTAGATAGTAAGAAAAAAAACGGCAAAAAGAGGCGAATGGTCATCCAGAAATCTTGGCACTTGCGAAAGAACAACGCAAATCAACTTATCCAGACTGAAAGTTTCCTAACTAAAAATAAATCAATGATTAGATCGGGCCGATCAAATTGTTCTGATCGAAAGATAAGTACAACTCCAAGTCATCCGCGTAGTAATTACAGGCATTCGCAAGGAGAGAATCGGGTCCAGACTTACGGGCACTCAGGGAAACCACAATGAATTGAGTGTCATTGGGTAGTTCCATTTCTGAATTCAATTCGTCCCAGGTACTGGGATCTAAATCTGCAGGTATTTTACTATGGGTATTGGATAGCTCTTGTTCTTCCTCTCCTGTATTCGCTCGGATTGCTTTGAGGGTGATACCAAATTCTGCTCCTTCATGGGAATTCCCGAAGCTCTGATTAACTTTCACCGCAGCAAAGATCTTTGCTTTTTCCCCTGAAGTTTTATTGATCATATTCCGTACATCCAATACCTGGACGGTTTCTTCAAGCTCTGCCCTTTGAGAATCCACATCCAAAGCCATTTTGCCCAACCCAATCATACTCGTACCTGAGGCTGGTAAAATCCCTTTTTCAGTAGGTTTTAATAAGGCTGGCAAGCGATTCCATCTCTTAATCTGGTCAAAATATTCAATTAAACCTTCGTTGGATGGTAGGTTTTTCCCGTTTAGACTGGCAATGGCTACATTGACGTATCCTCTCGGTTCAACATCTGGTTTACCTAAAAGAATTTTTTGAGATTTTACCCCTTCAATATCTTCAACATGAGTTTTCATTGAGGACTCATTCGGCAGAATATTTTGTTCCAATGAAGCAATCGAAGGTTGATTGACATCATTCACAAACCAAATAACCCCGAAAAATGCGAGCAGTATGGCGGCGACTGCACCTACCCAAGCAGGAAAATAAATAAGAGCACGAGATTTTGTGGGGGCAACTTGATTTCCAATGTCCACCAAATTGGCTGATTCCCAATGCAGCAACGATTCCATTCGAATGTATTCCAGATATATTTCCCTATTTTGTGAGGAATTTTCGAGCATACGAGAGAGCCTACCATGATCATGCGATGATATGGACCCGTCCAACAGGCTTGAAATTAAGCGTGTGAGTTCTTCGTATGTGTCTGATTGAATCATGCTATCTACCATGGATTAGCACTTATTCACAAAATGATACCAGTTTTTTGAAAATTTTTAAAATTCGGTATCTGCTTCAAGCTTAGGAATTTTTTCCCTTACACATTGGATGAGGTTTTGTCTTATTCGAAAAAGAGTACCTGAAATGGCACCGATCGGACGATTCAAAGATTTGCAAATCTCTTTCATCGATAGATCTTCCTTGAATCGCATCCGAGAAATTTCCCTCATATGTTCGGGTAATAAATCATAGCAAATTTGTAAAGCACGCTGGGTGAGATGATGTTTTTGGGCATCAAATTCTTCGCTTGCAAGAGTTTCTACGAGCTCATTACTGAAGCATATTTTGCTTCTTTTTTTCTTGGTTAGATGAGCAAGCACCTGAAACCGTGCGATATGGAAAGCCCAAGATCGAAAATTTCCAGCGGGATCATATTCTTTGGATTTTTGGCAAAGAATTAGATTCGTCTCCTGCAAAACATCCTCTGCATCACTTCGATTTGGAAGGAGACTGAGTATGAAAGCATAGAGGTTTCTCTGGATTCCCACTAGCTTTTGGGAAAATTCGAAAGATACTGAGTTATCACTCACCCTTACATACGATGAAGGTTTTTTCTGTAAGTCAACAAGGATGCATTTTCGATGAACCCTTTAGTTGCCAAGAACCAAAATCTAATCTTTGATCCACACCATGCAGACTTGGCACTGTATCGCCCTGATTATTTTAAGCATTGCAGTATTTCTCTATGCTTCCTTTGTGGATGAAATAAATAAGACTGCAGAAACATCCCTGCTCTCAGTTCCTGAGCTTTCTGAACCCAATCTGGAAAAAAAGCATTCAGATTCTGATCGTAATTTCTCTTCATCCTGGGCCGAGGCTTTGCTTGTCCTCGATTCAGCGATCGATGAGGATTACGCCATTTCATTTCACCAAGAGGCTCTTGAATCGAAGCCTCTGTTGAGCACAATACTCCATGAACTGGAGAAGAGTCCTGTGGCTTTTGACCTGATTTTGGGTCCATTCACCAATGAAATTTTTTCTGAAAATAAATTAGAGATTCTTGCTTCTCTGATTCTGGTTCGTCCAAAATCAAAAAAGTCTCTTGATGTTATCTGCAAGGGGCACTCGTCCCGTGCGGCCAATTTACTTTCTGAACTCATTGTCCGAAATTATAATCGATTGATAACGGGTGAAAGCACTGAATCTCCCCTACCCGATAGCTTAGTGGAAAAACTAAAGATCGTGAAAGACTATCAAAAACAGCTGGATGATCTTAAAGTCATCATCCAAGAAGAACTGGGCGATTCTCCTGAAGAGAGTATCGAAGTTATGGCCATCCGTTCAGAAATCATGCAAGTGGATCAAGAGATTGCTGAGATAAAACAACATTTACTAAGGATCGACCAGATCCACAAAAATGGACAAAGTCCAACCGAATACCTTCACATCCCTCCTGTTCGGGATTATGGACAAGTAACACAGGTTGCAGATATTTTGGCTCAGCTAAAATCGATGCGATCGGATAAATCTCTCAATGAATTTACCCGAAATCAGGTCGAAGAAAATATTCTGATCAATAGTAAAGAACTCGAAAAAGAAGTCATCTCTGCAATCGACGAAATCAAGCAAAGTGTTGCCCGATTACTGGAAAGAAAGAAAACCCTTCAGCAAAGTGCCTTTGATCACCTTTCGGATGGACGATTATTAAAATCCAAAAACATCCAGATGAATCGATTCTCCAAAATGCAAGAACTGGTATCGGAAGCAAAAGCTCAATATGAAGATGCCACCCTTCGCTGGATGTCCTGTAAGTCCTCTTTCTCCCTGTACCGAGTTGCTGACTAAGTCATCGCTTTTTCTTGGATGAATCAGAGTATTTTAAAACTGGGTAAAAACTTATTTTTCCCCAAAGCACCTGGTCTTAAAACTTCTCTTTTTAGAAACCCAAGTAGTGGGGACTTGATTGCTGGGCTCAATGTTGCCTTACTTGCAATCCCCCAGGGTATGGCTTATGCACTGGTTGCTGGTCTTCCCATCCACTATGGGCTCTTAGGCTCCGCGATCGCTGCCCTTATGGGGGGAATTTTCGGTGGAGGAAAATTCATTACCTTGGGGCCCACCAATGCCACAGCCGTTCTCTTATTTGGAGCCTTTGCGGGGGTCGGTCTTATCGGGCAAAATGGGCTAGCCTCCCCCTCTGCCCTCCTTCTTCTTCCTATCATCCTGATCACTTCTGCTTTATTCCTAATTTTAGCCAGTTTGTTTCGGATATCTTTTATTGTTCAATTCGTTTCACGGACGGTCATTACCGGTTACATAACCGCGGCCGCATGCCTGATTATCGCAAACCAAGGAAGGCATGTTTTAGGCATTTCGGATTCTGAAGATGCTCCGCCTTCTACTTTTATTGGTATTATTTACTTTCTTGGCACACATCTGGACATGATTTCCTTTCCTGCTCTGATGCTTAGTTTGATCACCGCTTTTGTCTATTTTCTGCTCAAGTTTTATACCCCCGCCTTGCCCAGTGTAGCAGGAGCCCTGGTCTTAGCCTCTGTTTGTGGTCATTTCATGGAGAGCTTAGGATTATCCGTAGTTTGCTTAGAAGGCTTTTCGCTCAGCAAAGACTTATTTAGGATACCCAGCCTTGGGTTAATCCTGCAACATGGCCCTCTAATTCTTTCCACCGCTCTCGCGGTTTGTATGCTTTGCCTGCTGGAAGGACTCTCCATTGGCAAATCATTGTCCGCCAGAGCAGGTGGCCGTATTGATACCAATCAGGAAACCTTTTCCATAGGAATGGGAAACCTTGGATGTGCTTTCTTTTCGGGGATGCCTGCATCTGGGTCTTTGACTCGTTCCACCCTGAGTGTGGCTAGTGGAGCAAAATCGAACTTAGCCAACCTGATTACAGGAATGACCATCTTTCTCGGTGTATTTCTTCTGAGCGACTTGGTTCAGTTTGTTCCGATTTGTGCCCTCGCCACTTTGGTTATTTTCATTGGCTTATCCCTGGTAAAAATTAGGCAAATTCAAACTGTAACCTTTGCAACCCGATCCGATGGATTTGCATTCGCAGTTACCTTATTGGTTGGTCTGGTGTTCTCTCTACAGCTGGCAATCTTCGCTGGGGTGATCACATCCATTTTGTTATTTTTAAGAAAAGTGGCCCACCCCCAACTGGTAGAATATGGATATACGGAAGAAGGAACATTAGCCGAGGCATCGGTTTATACTAAACGGGCTCAGCCAGAGGTTTTTATTGTGCATGTTGAAGGAGAACTCTTTTTTGCGGCAGCAGATTTATTTTACGAACAAATAAGAAGAGTGGGTGAAGATCCAAATCAGAAAGTGCTCGTCTTAAAAATGCTCAACGCTCACCACATGGATGCCACCTCTGTTTTAGCCCTCGAGGAATTACTGGAATATCTCAAGGAGAAAGACTGCCATGTCATTCTCTGTGAACTGAGGAAAGATTGCCTCCGTATTCTCAAAAATTCCGGAGTGCTTGCCCGGATGAACCGGAGAAATATTTTTCCTTATATCCCGAGCAATCCAACCCTA